>NZ_JASFYM010000012.1 GCF_030055635.1 Methanothrix sp.
GATCAAACTCCCGTCTCCACCCCAACAAAATGTACCGCAGAGCGGAACCAGTGCACTCATCCAAGCCTCCACGGCCCGTCTGCACCCGCGCCTATCTCCGCGATCTCTTCGCCACATCTTGGCCCTCGAACGTATCACATAGTAGTATATAAACGTTTCTACGAACCGCAGCATTCGGGTTTTGTAATCGGTTAGCTCCCCAGCATACGGATCGCAGCAAGTCTCTCGTTAGCATCGGATTCACACTTAAGGAGATATCTCCAGCTCCATCCCGACCACCGGATGCTCTAGGCCGAAGGCGGATATCACCTCTGGATGTATCTCGCCAAAGCATCCGATTCTCGCCCCATCAAGCATCAGATCCGCACCCCTGCCGGGTATGAACGCGCCATCGCTCGATTCGACGATCTCCGCGCTGATCCTCAGCTCTCTCATAATCGCGGAAACCACGGAGCTGATCTCCGCGAACCCCGCTCCGCTGTGTATCGAGACCGCGCTCAGATGGCACCTTGTCCTTCCACCGATGACCACGTCCCCGACGGCGAACAGTCTCTGTGGCAGCGCGTGGTGCTGGTTGATCGAGAGTATCTCCATCAGCCCTGGAAGTATATCGGTCCTTATTATGGTGTGCAGCTCGCTTATCGGATGCATGACGTGTGTGCATCCGTCGACGCTCCTCCTGCGCATCATCTCGAAGTGAACCTTTTCATTTGTCAGCGTGAACGGCATCACCTCCAGATAGCCGAGACCGACCATCAGATCCCGAACCACATCCCTGAGCTCCTCCATTGGATGGGGTCTGCCGATCGTCAGCGTCGCCGGCATCTCGGCCTTCAGGTTCTCATAGCCGTAGCTCTTGGCCGCGTCCTCGATGATGTCCCATGTGTGCATTATGTCCGCGCGGTACGCCGGAACCAGCACCTCAACCCTGCTGCTATCCAAAGGATGTGCACCGAACCTCATGCGTCTGAGGCACTCTGCGAGCTCCTCCGCGGAGAGGTTGAAGCCTATCAGGCTGTTCGCCTCCGATGCGGTCACAGTCCAGCGTGCAGGGGAGAGATCCGGGCTGATCCATTCCTTCTCAGGGGAGATCATCCTCACGCCCTCGATCCTGCCGCCGCGCTCCGCCAGGGCTGTGACCACTATGTTGAGAGCCCTGTGAACAACAGGATCCGTGCCTGTCACGTCTATGAAGAGATCTGTTGTATCCTCCCTGACCCTGGTCAGCTCCCCGTTTATCACCGGCGGGAATGATAGAACATTATCATCAGCATCAACGATCAGAGGGAATCTCTCGAATCCATCCAGAATATGGCGATATGCCACACCCTTCGGGTGGCGCACAAGTATCTCCCTCATGCTCATGCTCTCATCGAAATCGAGCGGCACGAAGGTTCTCCTGTCGGGATCCTCTGCTATGTACCTGAATGGAGGTCTCACCCTGGAGATATCGTGAACTCCTATCGCGACCTTCCTCCTGTTCCTGCCGAGACCCCAGTGGAGGTCCTCCTGCAGGCTCATGAGCGACTCTATGAACGGATCCGTGAACCTGAGACCCCTGACGACCGCACAGCCAATAACCGGGCGCACGCTCTTCACAGATTCGTCCACGTACATCTCCACAGATCCCCTGTGGACCTCGTACTCAGGAAGTCCTGTCTTTATATTCAGGAAACCCTGCAGCGCCCTGGCTACACCCTCAGCGCTGTAGAGATCCGGCCTGTCGGGGAAGAACTCCACGTCGATGTAATCCGCTTCCAGGCTCTTACCCACATCCGCGCCCATCATCGGCAGCCTTTCAAGTATCAGCTCCCTGGAGGCCCCGACCATCTGCTCCAGATCCTCGTAGTACAGACGCACGACAGGCATCTCAGACACCTCTGAAGACAGACACAGGAGTGTCCCGCAGCCATCCGATGTCCGGCTGGTAGAGAAGCCTCAGGTCCTTCAGGCCCAGACGCAGCATCGCCAGCCTGCTCACGCCAAGACCCCATGCGAGCACCGGATGCTCTATTCCGAACGGCGCGGTCACCTCGCGCCTGAACACGCCTGCGCCTCCGAGCTCAACCCAGCCAAGGCCGTCTATCCAGACCTCGGGCTCGACGCTCGGCTCTGTGTACGGGAAGTAGCCGGGCCTGAACCTGACCTCCTCGAATCCCATCTTCGAGTAAAACTCCTTCAGTATCCCGAGAAGATTGCTGAACGTTACGCCTTTATCCATCACCACTCCCTCGAGCTGCTCGAACTCAGGGGTGTGAGTCGCATCGATTGCCTCACGCCTGTAAACGCGATCTATGCAGAAGGCCTTGACAGGGGGCTCCGGGTTGTCTGCCAGATACTTTATGGTTATCGCGGTCGTGTGCGTCCTGAGGACCTCCTGCCTGGCGATCTCCGGATCCCACACGCCACCCCATCCTGTGGATCCTATTCCGCCGCCGCGCTCGTGCATCTCCTTCACGCTTCTGTAATCTGGGATCTCGGCCTTGCTATCCAGATAGAACGTATCCTGCATCTCCCTGGCAGGATGGTCCTGCGGCTGGAAGAGCGCATCGAAGTTCCAGAAGCTCGACTGTATTATCTCGCCCTTTATCTCCGTGAACCCCATCTCGAGCATGATTCTCCTCATCCGATCCATCAGACGCCTGTACGGATGGATCTTTCCGGGATAGATCGTATCCCCGGGCACCCTGACGTTGTAGGGCCTGAATCTCGCATCTCTCCATTCACCGCTCTTTATGATCTCAGGGGTGAGCTGGGAGATCTCCCTCACCAGAGTGACGCCCGTCCTGTATCCAGCTGTTTGGGTGAAACGATCCCTGCTCTGAGATAGAATCCTCATCCCCTCATCAGTTATCTCATAACTCCAGGACTTGCTCCTGATTGGGGTCACGAGATCTCTTTTGATGAGGAGATCAATGGCGCTGCCGATCTCAGATCTGCTCTTCTCGCCATCAAGAAGCATTCTTAGGGCAATCTCGTCCTCCCCCTCAGCAGGTCTGCCGAGAGGTCTGAGAACGCCCTTATCGATCCGGACCCAGCCCTTCTTTCTGGCCCATCCTATGGCGATCTTCAGCGCAGGATCCTGGAGCTCGGATACCGGTTTTCCCTCACCTATCATCTCGATGAGCCTTCTCTCAGGGAGACCCTCACGCGCGTACCGTCTCCCCTCCTCAGTAAGCGAGAAACGCTCTATAACCCTCTTGTCCACACTGATGAGCCCGCTCTCTGCAAGAGATTCCGCTGCTGACAGAACAGCCTCTGTCTTTACGCGAAGACGATCAGCGATCTCCTGCGGGCTTGAGCATCCATCTGATATGGCTTCAAGAATCCTCAAATCTCTCTCCGATGCCATTGTTCCATCCCACCGGCCTTTCTGTCCATGGAACATTATTTAACCTCAGGTATGCGGAAAATACATGTCCACACAAAAATCATAACTCGAACAGAGAACAGCTGCAGACAGCTCCTGAAGCGTTTCACTCAGGTGAGCACCCCTCCAGCTCGTCCAGCGCCTCCAGAACCCCCTGCACAGCCATCTCGAAGTACATCGATCCCTTTTGTGCGCTCGCCCTGCTCGGATCACCCATGATCCCATCGCCCATGAACTCCCTCACAGATCTCAGGATCAGGTATCTGGGGCGCTTTGGGTGGCTGGCTGGTGGGAATCCTCTGACAAGATCAGGTCTGTGGAGCAGCATCCTTGAAGTCTCGATATCTCCAGCGTGGCCATCCCCTGGAGTATCGCACCTGATGAGATCAAAGTCGGTCAGCAGGCTGACTCTGAGGTCTGTGTTGTTCACAGCGCTCTGGCACGCCTCTTTGAGGGATGCCATGTGCTGGCCTCCAGCATGCCCTGACAGGACCATAACATACCTGAAGTTGCTCTCGTAAAACCCGAGCAGAATGTCGTAGACGTAATCCCTGAGGGCGTCGAATCCAACGCTCACCGTTCCCGGGAAGCCCCTTGTGCTCCTGCATATGCCGTAGTGCACCGGAGGCGCAACGAAGACCTCGCGACGCCTTGCGACCTCGTAAGCCACCTCCAGCACCTGGAGCGTGTCTGTGGTCACCGGGAGATGCGGGCCGTGCTCCTCGACAGCCCCCACAGGCAGTATCACGGTCCTTGTCTTCATCAGCCCCTTCTCAATCTCAGGCCAGCTCATCTCCCCGAGGATCATACCTCAACGACCCCTCCGCTCAGCACATCCTTCTCCGACACACGCACCTCTCTGCTGGCGCCGTTTACCGTGAGCCTGTATGCGCCTATCGGCCTGGTGTCGAAGTTCGTGCCCCAGACCACCGGACCCTCAGTCGAGTACGGAACCACCAGGACAAACTCTCCATTTGAATCTGTGACATTCGACTGTCTGTATATGAAGAGCCTCTTCTGGTTCGTCATGATCGGGACCTCTATCACGACCTTCGATCCAGGAGATGCCCTTCCCTTTATCACCGCGCCAGGGACATGCTCGAATGTCTTGACGTACCTGTTTCCTTCGGTTGTGACCTGTGTTGTTGATTCATGGACGAGCCTGTAGTGCTGCAGCGCCTCTACGTGCACAGGCGATCTCGCGAAGCTCCTGCTCACAACGCTGACGTTGTACCCCTCGTTCAGGCTCTCGTTTATGAAGCTCTCCAGCTCCTTCTCGCTCTTGGGTATGAGCGGGGATTTTGTTATGACCGTCAGTGGTGTGCCGTCAGGCATCGTGACCCTTGTGTACGCTATCGCCACCGGATCCTGCGGCTCGACCTCGCTTCCATCGAAGAAGTGGAGCCTTGCCACCATGGTCCTGAAGTACTCCGGCATCCATACCTGGATCGGGACGAGGCTGTCGGCCTGCGGCTGGTAGACAGCTCCTGTGTATCTTGTGAGAGGTATGCTGCTCCATGCGGCTATCGCATGGAACTTCGTGACTGCCATCTCCACATCAGTCATTATGTACCGCGCGTTCATGTAGGGTGGCCTGCTCTCGTTCAGACGCGTGAGAACATCCTCAGCCTCACCCTCGCTCTCCGCCAGGAAGAACGGAGAGGATCCAGGTGTTCCCTTGCTCTTGCTTCCAATTCCCTCCTGGAACGGGTTGGCGTTCGGATACCTGTGGCCTATGGTCTCTATGAGATGACCGTAGTCCCACCAGGACATAACTCCGTATGCTGTCTCAGGATACTGGAAGTACTGCCCCTCTGGAGGCCGTTCATAGACATCATAGATATCAAGCCCTGGATATGGAGTGTTGTTGCGCAGCCACTCGATGGAGCTGACCCAGTCCTGATTCGGACCCACCGAGTACCTTGCTATCGCATGTGAGCTGAGAACGCTCGGGTATGCCAGTATTATCACTATGAGTATCACCGCAGCCGCTGAGGCCAGCCGCTCCGGTCGCACCTCTCTGGTCAGGTTCGATGGAGATCTTGCTAGAACATCCTCTATGTCCGAGAGTCCCGCACGTGCGTAGGCCAGGGACGCAAGATAACCGCATAGCAGGGCGACGTTGACCGCGTAGTAGTATGCGGAGCGGTTTGCAGCCAGCGTGATGATCAGCGTTACCGCGCTCCATACTATGACCAGGAGGTACGGAGCCCTTGAGTCCCTCAGGTATCTGTAAACCAGCATGCATAGACCGATGATCGCAATGTAGAACGGAGATAGTATGCGGATCAATCCAGGGAAGTTCTCGTCTATCCCCGTGACCCCCCGCCCGAGGTCCATGTATATTGGCGAGAGCTCTGCGACCGTTGCAGCTCCACCTGTCCGTGGAAGCATGTATGTCTTGAGACCGTAAACGACCGCGCTGAAGAGCTCAGGCACTGCCAGGACCACTATAAGGAGGTCGAGCAAAACCACACCAGCAACAGATCCCGGATATAGCGCCCAGGAGAGCCCGCGCCTCGAGACCTCGCGTGATGCCACAGCCAGCTCCAGACAGAATATCGAGCCAAGGAGCAGCATCGACGGCTGGAAGAGCGAGTACTGGATTATGCTGAACCTGTTGTAGGAGTGCGCAAACGGTACAACCATGAGAAAGGCGAAGAAGAGGCCTATCGCCCCTGTGATTCCCAGATACTCCCCGCTCCTTCCGCGGTAGTGTTCGACCACGCTCTGTAGGGTTATCGCGATCAGGAGTATGCCCTCGAACAGGATTCCCATGGACCACGCATCGACATACAGACCGAGGGCGATACCCGCGAGCACCGTTAGAACGAGAGGACGCTTAACCGCGTTGATGTCCCGGAGCGTGCTGAAGCTCAGAGATCGACCGCTTCTGAATGCAAGGATAAAGAGCAGCATCGATAGCGTGCTCAGCAGGATCTCAGAGGAGTGGTGATCGGTGAAACCGAGAACGGTTCTGGAGAAGAGCTGGCCCGGAAGCACCACGGTGAGAGCTGCTGCTGTTATCCCGCAGCCCCTCCCGCCGAGCTCCTTTCCGATGTGGTACACCGGAAGTATCAGGAGCGAGCCCATTATCACTGGCCAGAACGCCCCGACCACGTCAACTGTGTGGAGATCCGAGCCGCCGAGCCCGACGATCTTCGAGAGCAGGGCAACGCCCCAGCTCAGGAACGGCCCGAAGTGGAGCGGCGTCCCGTTCGGAAAGTTCGTGAGAGGATCGAACCAGGGACGCTGCCAGTGCAGGAAAGTCGTCTTGGCAAGCATCATGTGATACCATGCGTCGCTCTCACTGCTGAACCTGACTGCATCTCCGATGAACACATTCCTGAATGGAACTACAGCTCTCAGGTAGATGGAGAGCAGAAACAGCATGCCAAGCCCCGCATACCAGTATATTTCGGGCAGGCGCTTTCTGCTCTGCGTTTTGCTATCCGTGTCCTTCTTCATATCCATGGGTCTCCTGTTTTAGCGATGGAGAGCATATTTCAAGGAGATAAACGTTTTGAGGCTGAACACGATCGATATGGGTTTCTGGGTCTGCTCTCAGCCATGACCAGGGCTGTAGCATGCACTGGCACAATGCTGATGAATCCCAGGAGGTCGGATGTGTTATGATGACTTGGGTGCGGGTCGCTGAATAGCCTGGAATCCGCAATCCTGCGATGCCAAGATGGTTTTGATCCCTGTGGTACGGGTACAAACTAATTCTGATGCCTGATGGAGCTAATTCGGGTAATCCATGAGCGGCTCGGCACCCTCTCACGGGCTGCCCTTTCCGGGGCGGCTTTCCGGCTCACCTTCCGAACCTCCTCTCCCTTCTCTGGAAAGCCCTTATAGCGCGCAGGAAGTCCAGTCGCCTCAGGGATGCCCAGTCGACATCTGTGAAGTAAAGCTCTGAGTAGGCGGCCTGCCAGATCATGAAGTCGCTGAGCCTTCTGCCGCCAGCCCTTATCACCAGGTCCGGCTTCTGCTTGAACCTCAGGTAACGCTCTATGGTCTCCCTCTCTATCTCCTCCGGCTCTATCAGCCCTGCTGCAACATCTCTGAGAACAGATCTTATCGCCTCTGTGACCTCCTTCTTCCCCCCGTAGCCCAGGGAGACCGTGACGCTGATCCCGCCCCTTCCAGTCGCTATAGATCTGTCGGTGTTGATGATGCTCACGTCCGCGGGGGTCTCTTTGAGTATGGACTCGAGAGAGGGCGCGAGCTCACCGGAGTAATGTCCTATGTGTATCAGCAGGCTCTCTATGCCGAGCGATGCGCTCCACTCGATCAGATCCCCGAACTTCTCCAGATTGGTACCGTCGAACGATGATACCACAAATGCCACACATCGTGGCCTTGGATGGCTCAGGACATCTCTTTCGAGGAGCTTCTCGTACAGTTTGTGTATCAAATGAACCTCTCCGGAGCACCGATCGATACGCTCCATGAAGTAAAGCTGCCCTGTTACCCGGTCAGCTCTTGAAGGCAAAGTATTTTTGGTTGGATGGCGACTGGTTGGCCATGCAGAGAGAGGACGCCTTGAGGCTCGCGATGGGTGCGCTGGCGTTTCTGCTTCCAGTAACAGGCGTCTTCACAACACTCTTCCTTGCGATCTTATACCTCATCCACAAGCCCACCAGAATGCTGAGCTCATCACTCATGCTGCTTCTGGTCCTCAGAGAGGTGCTGACCCTCACACACCTCGATCTTCCGATGTATGTTGTTGCGATAGCGTTCATACCGCCGACCGTGGCCCACATAGTATCAAAGAGGTTTCAACAGCTTTCTGGCAGCTTCATATACATAATGGCCACTGTGGCGATCGGCTATCCTGCTGCATACCTCTCGGCTCCGGATCTCCTGCAGGAGAGGATACTGTTTCTGACCATCCTCGGAGGGCTGAGCGGCGCATTCCTGCAGCATGTCTCCAGAGAGATGGATTTCACGGTTCCATTTGGCGTGTGTATGGTCATGTGGCTGTTCAGCTTCGAATACCCGCTTCCAGAGCTCAGCAGGATCCTCATGATATACATATTCGCCGTTCTTCTCGGAGTTGGAGCTTACTGGGCGAAGGCTGCAGATGTTGATGCCGTGCTCAGCGAGGTCATAATATGCATACTGGTGGTTCTCTTCGCCGGACTGAAGTGGTTTCTCCTCCTCCTGTGCTTCTACCTGCTAGGCGGGGCGTTCACTCGCTACGGATACTCATACAAGCACAGCCTGGGGATCGCCCAGGAGAAGTGCGGCGTCCGGGGATACAAGAACGTGTACAGCAACAGCTTGGTACCTCTTGTGGCCGCGCTGTGCTATGGGATATACAGCAACGATATATTTTTCTATGCCTTCCTCGGCGCTGTGGCCACTGCGAATGGGGACACGCTGGCCAGCGAGATAGGTGAGACCAGCAGGTCCAAGCCCAGGATGATTACGACTATGAAGCCCGTGGATCCCGGCGTCGACGGAGGTGTGACACCTCTCGGGGAGATGGCATCTCTGGCCGGCGCTGGGGCCATAGGAGCGGTCGCTGTTGCAGCAGGCATGACGGGCCTGGATGGTTTCCTGATCGCCCTCACGAGCGGTTTTCTCGGCTCTAACTTCGACAGCCTGATGGGCGCGATATTTCAGAGAAGAGGTTTGCTCACAAACAACGGCGTCAACCTCGTCGCAACGCTCTTCGGTGGTGTTACAGGAGCTCTGATGGGGGTGCTGATTTGAAGGTCTATGCTGTTCTCGGGGATCCGGTAGAGCACAGCCTCTCGCCTGTGATGCATAACGCTGCCTTCCGTGCTATGGGTCTTCAGGCGAGCTACCATGCGTTCAGGGTTGGGATAAACAGGCTGAGGGACGCGATCCTGGGAGCTGATGCGATGGGCTTTGGTGGACTGAACCTGACGATACCATTGAAGGAGAGCGCGATGGCTGTGGTCGAGCCGGACGAGACCGCTGTGGCGATCGGCGCTGTGAACACGGTCTCATTCCGCGGAGGGATCAGGGGGCACAACACCGATGGGGTCGGCGCGTCACTCGCCCTGAAACACTATGGCGTGAACGTCAAAGATGCTGAGGTCCTTCTGATTGGCGCAGGAGGCGCTGCAAGAGCCATCGCATACCAGCTGTCCAGAGATGGCGCAGGGATCGTTGTGACAAACAGGACTCCTCAGCGGGGGATGGCACTCGCCAGGGATCTCGGCCTGGAGTTCCGCCCCTTCGGGGAGATCGAGGATCTTGTCAGAGGCTCCGATGTAGTGATAAATGCAACATCTGTAGGGATGCATGAGGGCGATCCCAGGCTATTTGATGGGCGCATCCTGAGATCGGAGCAGGTCGTCTTCGATGTAATCTACAGCAGGGATACGGAGCTTCTCAGGGATGCGAGGATGGCCGGGGCGAAGGCGATCGATGGGGTCATGATGCTCGTGTACCAGGGTGCAGAAGCCCTCAGGATCTGGACAGGGCGCGAGGCTCCGGTAGATGTTATGGAGGCCGCGGTCAGAGCCGCGCTCAGAGTTTGATGGAGCGTAGCAGGGAGAAACTCCGGTCTGCATGCCGGATATGGTTATGCATGCTGTGCGCTCAGGCGGGACGACTGAAGCCTTCACGATCATATAACGGCAGGGGATGAGAAATGGGCAGGATGCTGATAGTTGGCGGGACGGGGGAGACCGGCTCATGGTTTGCCAGGTACTTCAGGGATCATGGATTCGATGTGTGCATCTGGGGGCCGAGCGGAAAGTTCCACGTTGCAGATGCTCTCGGGGTGAGATACGCGCATGATCTCATGAGCGAGGTGGGGGAGAGCGATATCGTGGTGCTGAGCGTGCCGATAGAGAGAACGCCTGAGGTGGCGAGGAGGATCGGGCCAGCGATGAAGAGCGGATCGCTGCTCATGGATCTGACCTCTCTCAAGGTCGAGCCTGTGAGGGCGATGGTCGAGTCGTCCCCTCCAGATGTGGAGGTCCTCGGGGCGCATCCGATGTTCGGGCCGACGATGCCCTCGATAAGGGGGCAGACTGTGATACTCACACCGGTCGGGGGGCGATGGGGGAGATGGTCATCTCTTGTGAGAGAGATCCTGGAGAGGGACGGCGCCAGGGTCGAGGTCCTCACGCCTGAGGAGCACGACAGGATGATGGCTGTGGTCCAGGCGCTGACGCATTTCGCGTACATTGCGATAGGCTCGACCCTTCGCTCCCTTAGATTCGACGTCTCAAAGTCGAGAAGGTTCATGAGCCCTGTGTATGAGGTGATGCTCGACTTTGTGGGGAGAATCCTCGACCAGAATCCGGAGCTTTACGCATCAATTCAGATGAATCCATTTGCGGAAGATGTAAGGAGAGCGTTCATAGAGGAGTGCATTAGGCTCTCGGACTCGATCGAGACTGGTGATGTGGAAGCCTTCAAAAGAGCGATGAGAGAGGCGGCGGAGCACTTCGGCGACACCCACAGCGCGCTCCAGCGCTCCGACAGGATAATAAACCAGCGCGCTCAGGAGCGGGAGTGATCTCTGGCCAGTGCATTCCGAGCGAGAAGACAATATCCCTGCGGCCAGTAATGCAGTCTGTATCTGTCTGTGTAATTGCGCAGAAAAACGCTCATGACACAGTGTCACACATGTGGATAAAAAATGGTCTGCATTCAATGACCATTTTCGTACCATATGCCCGATATCGTGAGGGTCCCTGAATTGCTGACCAAACGATATCGCTATCATCCAGATCGGTCACTCATCAGACGCTCTGCTAAGAATGCGATTTGCCTCAATGTATTGAGCATGTTCTTGTGCAGCTCCACAACCTGTCTGAGATCAGCTCTTGCACCCCAGACCTTCCACTTTATTTACCGATCACGAAAGGTTTTTTAACAACGAGGGCTTTAACCCAGACGAGCAAGCAATTCAGATCGCCTGGAGCTTGCGGTAAAGGAGGCTTGATATGAATATAGTTCTGCTCGGCCCACCAGGATCTGGGAAGGGGACCCAGGCCAAGATGATCGCTGAGAAGTTCAATGTGAAGCACATATCAACAGGGGACATACTCAGGGAGCACGTGAGGAACGGAACTGAGCTGGGGAAAGAGGCGAAGAAGTACATGGATGCAGGCCAGCTTGTGCCTGACTCGATACTGATCGGCATAATCAGGGATCGCCTCTCCAAGCCGGATGTGGCTGGTGGCTACATGCTGGATGGCTATCCGAGAACCATCCCCCAGGCTGAGGCGCTGGACAAGATACTGCCTGAGCTGAAACAGAAGATAGATGTCGTTCTCAACATAGATGTTCCTGATGAGGAGCTGGTGAGAAGGCTCAGCGGAAGACGGATGTGCAAGTGCGGGAGAAGCTACCACATACTCTTCAACCCGCCGAAGGTTCCAGGAAAGTGCGATGCCTGCGGAGGGGAGCTCTACCACAGGGACGATGACAAGGAGGAGGCAATACTCAACAGGCTCAAGGTATACAAGCAGCAGACCCAGCCGCTGATCGACTACTACACAAAGGCGGGCCTGATCGCAAACATCAACGGCGCAGGCGAGATCAACCAGATCTTCGACGAGATCTCGAAGGTATTGAGCAAGTTCAAGTGATCAGGCAGGTCAACCTGCCTTCTGTATTTTTCGCAGTTATGGGGCTCAGCTTCGGAGAGCTCTTCGGTGGCTCGCATGCTCAGCGGATCAGGGCTGCCGGCATTCTCCGCCCGAAAGATTGTGCTGCAAACACCTTTCATTTCACATGCTGAGCGAGCTCGACCTGTATCTTAGATGCGATTCCGCGGCCCAGGGAGATCTTCGTTCCGTTGACATCCACAACAACCGGTCCACCAAACGGCTGGCATGCGATCTTCTTCAGCCTGATCCCCTTCCTGATCCCTATGGCCTCCAGACGCTTCTGCCAGCCGCCCAGTCCTGTGAACGATTTGACCTCGAGCAGCGAATTGCAAGGTGCCTTTGTGAGCTCTATCATCGAAACCCCCGCGAAGCTCCATCGCATGTTCTATAAACCTACCGGTCTGAGGCATGCGTTTCATTGCATGATATAGAGAGATGCCAGCGGATCACGCGTGCGCTGCGTACCCAGCACTCAGCGCAGAACATGCAGAAATAGCATGCGCTGAACGATGCGGATTGATGACGCATAAGCCTCAGAGCATCGCAGATTCCGCAGCGCGCGAGCGCTCAGAGCGATGCTCCGGTCCTCAATCGGTGATACGCACATTTATCCCGCGCTCGTGGAGGTACCTCTTGCAATCCCGTATGCTCCACTGGTTGAAGTGGAATATGCTCGCAGCGAGCGCTGCAGATGCATCTGTTCTCCTGAACACCTCGTACATGTGCTCAGGGCTGGCGCATCCGCCTGATGCGATCACAGGTATCCTCACCATTCTTGATACCGCCTCTGTGAGCTCGATATCGAATCCATCGTATGTGCCATCACGATCCATGCTTGTGAGCAGTATCTCACCCGCACCGAGCTCCTCAACACGCCTCGCCCATGCGAGCGCATCGACTCCAGTGAATCGCCTGCCTCCATAATACGAGCACTCGAACCAGCACCTTCCGCTCTCGGTGTTTATGGTGATTCTGCCATCCAGATCCTGATACCTTCTCTTCGCATCGATCGCGACCACAACCGCCTGGCTGCCGTAGCTCTCTGCTATCTCCCTGATGAGCTCCGGCCTCCTGAGTGCTGCTGTGTTCACCGTCACCTTGTCAGCACCTGCGCTGAAGGCCTTCCGAGCGTCCTCCAGGCTTGAGATCCCTCCACCCACTGTCAGCGGCACAAAAACATGCTCTGATGTCTTTCTGATGACATCGAACATCGTCGCCCTCCGCTCGTGGGAGGCCGTGATATCCAGAAATACGATCTCATCAGCGCCATCCTCGTAGTAGCGGGTCGCCAGCTCCCAGGGAACCCCTGCATATCTTATCTGCCTGAACTCGATCCCCTTGACAACCCTGCCGTCCGGAACTCCGAGATCGCAATCCAGACACGGAATGATTCTGCGGGCTAGCATCTCACCATCCTCACGAAGTTCTCCAGTATCCTCAGACCCTTCGGGCCTGACTTTTCCGGATGGAACTGCGTTCCGTAGATGTTGTCCTTCGCCACAACCGCTGCGACCTCCACGCCATAGAGTGTGGTCGCCACAGCCACTCTCTGATCGTATGGAATGCAGTGGTACGAATGGACGAAGTAGAACATATCTCCGGGGGATATGCCATCCAGCAGCTCCAGATGCCTCTTTATCTCCAGGCTGTTCCAGCCCATCTGCGGCACGGTTACGCCCTCAGGCAGCCGCACGACCCTTCCAGGGATCCAGCCGAAGCCCCTTGCCCCCGGACTCTCCTCGCTCTCATCCATCATCACCTGCATACCTATGCATATCCCCAGCACAGGCGTGCCCTCGGCGATCCTCTCCTCCAGAGGCTTCTGAAATCTGCGAAGGCTCTCCATGCACCTCCCGAAGGAGCCGACACCTGGTATGATTATCCCCGCAGCGTCCCTGAACTCAGGCTCTCTCATTATCTCGGGATCTCCCCCTGCCTTCAGAAGTGCGTTGTATATGCTGAAGAGATTGCCCATGCCGTAGTCGACTATGGCTATCATCTAGTGCCCTTCTTATTTTCCGCTGATCGGAAAATGGTATCCTGCATCATGTAAATATAGCTTTTGAAAACGCTTTTATAGACAAAGGCAGGAAGCATCCTGTCGGCTCTCATCGAGCCGTGTTCTGAAATCGCAGAGATTTGTTGAATAGAGGGTGTCTTGGAATGAACCTTAGAAGGCCGAATGCCAATGAGGCTACAGGGACGTTCAACCGGTCGCGGGATGTCGTCCCGATGTCCGGAATATGCAGCAGGTGTGTGGATGGATGCAGAGGCGGCTGTGAGACCTGGCTCTCATCGTTCAGAGGAAGAGAGGTGCTGTATCCGGGTCCTTTTGGAGAGATAACTGCGGGAGCCGACAAGAACTATCCTGTGGATTACTCGCATCTGAACATACAGGGTTACGCTGTCGGAGCTTACGGTCTCCCTGAGGGCGTCGAGCCTGATCCGGACACCGCGCTCTTCCCGAATGTCAACACTGAGACAGAGTACGGCTGGACCAGGAAGGTGAGGATGAGAGTGCCGATATTCACGGGTGCTCTCGGGTCCACCGAGATAGCCAGGAAGAACTGGGAGCATTTCGCAATCGGCGCGGCCATATCCGGCATAACGCTTGTCTGCGGGGAGAACGTCTGCGGCGTCGATCCGGACCTTGTGCTTGGAAGCGACAACAAGGTCAAAAAGTCTCCTGAGATGGACAGGAGGATAGAGACTTACAAGAGGTTCCACGAGGGCTATGGCGAGATCCTAGTGCAGATGAACGTCGAGGATACGCGCCTGGGCGTGGCCGAGTATGTCTCATCGAAGCACAACCTGGAGACGATAGAGCTCAAGTGGGGTCAGGGCGCGAAGTGCATCGGCGGCGAGATAAGAGTGCCATCGCTGGAGCGCGCACTGGTGCTCAAGAGAAGGGGCTACGTGGTGCAGCCAGACCCTGAGGATCCGGCGGTCCAGGCAGCATTCAAGGAGGGCGGAATAAAGGAGTTCGAGCGTCATTCGCGTCTCGGCTTTGTTACAAAGGACGGCTTCCTGAGAGAGGTCGACCGTCTCAGAGATCTCGGATTCAAGCGGATCACGCTGAAGACAGGCGCTTACTCCATGGTCGAGCTCGCGATGGCCATAAGATTCGGCGCCGAGGCTCACCTGGATCTGATCACGATAGACGGCGCTCCGGGCGGCACCGGAATGAGCCCCTGGCCGATGATGAACGAGTGGGGGATACCCACGTTCTACCTGGAGGCCCTCGCGTACGAGTTCTGCGAGCGGCTGTCAAAGCGTGGAATGCGTGTCCCGGATATAGCGATGGCAGGCGGATTCTCGACAGAGGATGGCGTCTTCAAGGCGATCGCCATGGGCAGCCCGTATGTGAAGGCGGTCTGCATGGGAAGGGCCCTGATGATCCCGGGCATGGTCGGGAAGAACATCCAGAAGTGGCTCGAGACAGGGGATCTGCCCAAGACGGTTGCGAAGTACGGTCAGCGGCCTGAGGAGATATTCGTGAGCTATGAGGAGCTCAGGGCCAAGTACGGAGATGAGATCAAGAACATACCGCTTGGCGCTGTCGCGATCTACACGTACTGCCAGAAGTTCAAGACGGGACTGCAGCAGCTGATGGCCGGCTCGAGGAACTTCAGCATCTCCTCCATATCGAGAAAGGATCTAATGGCGCTCACAGAGGATGCTGCCAGGATATCCGGCATACCCTACGTCATGGATGCATACAGGGACAAGGCGCTGGAGATACTCGACTGGATGGGAGAATGAGCTTCTCCCAGCGTTCTTTTTTTATACGTTTGACAGCGTGGATCTCATGCGATTCTGCTGATGGAATCACTCATTCGCAGGATCGCATGGCACAACCGTGCCGCTACAGGAAATTTGACAGAGCGGCTGCGGATTCGTCACGCTCCCAGATCAGCAAAAGCGTTATCAAACCTCTGTGAGATCTAAGTGCGATGAACCGCAAGCTTTTGATGAGGGGCAAGGTGAAGGAGGCCTACGATCTCGGCTCGGAGCTGGAGTTCCAGTTCACGGATAGCATCTCTGTGTTCGACAAGATCATACCGACAAAGATACCTTACAAGGGCGAGACGCTCTGCAGGGAGGGCGTCTTCTGGTTCGGGCGGGCTGAGCGGATGGGCATAAGGAACCATTTCATCAGATACCTCCCGCCCGCTGGCATGATCGTGAGAAAGGTCAGCATCGTGCCTCCGGAGCGCATAACCCGTGAGACGAAAGGACATCTGATACCCCTGGAGTTCATATGCCGCTGGTATGTCGCAGGCTCGCTCTTCGACCGGCTCGAGTCAGGGGAGATCGGGCCTGAGGCTCTCGGATTTCCACGGGGGAGAAAGGTCTCATTTGCGGAGCAGCTGCCAGAGCCGTACATAGAGCTCTCCACCAAGCTGGAGAAGACCGACAGGCTTCTGAGCCGGGATGAGGCTCTGGAGCTGGCGAAGCTCAGCCCGCAGGAGTTCGAGGAGATCACGGAGATGATCATCAGGATAGATGAGGATATCATGAGATGCGTTGAGCCCAGGGGACTCATACACGTGGACGGGAAGAAGGAGTTCGCGTTCGATGAGAACAGGGAGATCATGGTGGTCGATGTCTACGGAACAGCGGATGAGGACAGGTTCTGGGATAAATCCCTTTACGAGGAGGGTGAGTACGTCGATCTGAGCAAGGAGTACGTGCGGAAGTACTACAGGCAGATCGGCTACAAGGACATGCTCTACCAGGCCCGGAGCGCGAAGATGCCGGAGCCAGAGATTCCACCGCTGCCAGATGATATCGTGCGAAGGACGAGCGAGATATACATCCAGCTGTACGAGAGGATCACAGGCGAGAGGTTCGTGCCCGCAAGGGCATGATCGATTTTTGATGCATGTGAAGGGAACAGCCCCCTATGAGGCCGTTTCCTCAAATATTAATTCGAGGAAATGTTAATTTCCGCCAGGCATCTCTGCGAGGATCGTATTGCAATTTATCGGGATCATCTCTCCGATAAATCGCATCGCCACCGGAAATTTTACAGCACAGGCGTGAACGGCGGGCGCTCGACCTCCCGCTTCTCCTCGAATACCGGCGGGCCTCTGCGAGCTGTATATCTTATTGCGGCTCCGGTCTCGTTGACGCTGATGGTTTTGCCCTCCTCCGGATCGTAACGAGCGTATCGCCTTACATCATTCAGGATCTCTTCCGGATCGACATCTCCTGTGAATGGCATCACAAGCGGTCTGTAGTCCGCGGCCATCGAGCTGCCCTTCGGTATGGTGTAGGGCGTATCTCCTATGCCATCTCCATCCTCATCAGATCCCCTGTAATCGCTGTAGTGGTTGCCCACGGTCGTGTTCCATATGCTCTTCGTCTGGTTGTCATAAGCGCTTATCACGTTGTCCACGAAATTGTTCCTGTAGATCAGGTTGTTCCAGTTCTTGTCGAGCCTGACGCCGTGTGTGTTCCTGGATATGTTGTTCGCGCAGAGGGCGTTTCTCTGGCAGTTCTCAGTTATCTCCAGCCCGTTGTAGTTGTTCGATGCTGTGTTCCTGAAAACCAGGTTGTAGCTGCTGTTCGCCTGGATGCTCATGCCGACCCCGAACCCGCTCACGATCTCGCTTCTCCTGTTGTTGACGAGGATGTTCCCGGATATCGTGTTGTTGTGCGAGTCTGCCAGGAGGATCCCGTAGTAGTTGAGATCTGCCTGGTTTCCAGTTGCAGAGCTGTGGTTAGTGCCCCAGAAGACCAGACCCTCCGAGTTCCTGCTCAGGATATTATCTATGACATTGATATCCTCACAGTTTCTGAAGAAAAGTCCTGCATGCGTGTTGTTTATCGCCCTGCATTCTCTGACAACGAATAACCTGGAGTTCGAGGCGTTCAGCCCAGCCTTCTCACACCCTGTAAGCTCTGAGCTGCTGATGCTCACGTTCGAGGATCTCAGAATCAGCACACCGGTCTTGCAGCTCTGGAATGTGGAATTGTCCATCAGAAGATCATGAAGGTCCTCGGCGAAAACCCCGACCTCTGCATCCCTCACGATTATGTTCTTAAGCGTCACGTTACTACCGAACACGAGAACGGCTGCGTTCGGCAGGTCCAGCCTGAGGTAGCGATCCGCAGATGCCGCGTGGGTTGAAGTCCCTGATGCTCGTGAAGCGCCTCCCTGATATCGCTCCATGTAGTACTTGAACTTCTCCTCAGATGGCCTCTTCACCCCCGCTATCGAGAATCCCTCTATCCTCACGCCATCGGACCGAACTGCTATCGCCGGAGACTGGACGTCAGAGCGTATGAAGGCGCCGTATCCGATGAGCGTCAGCGGCCTGTCAACAACGAACGGCCTGTGCTCTCCAGCTTCCAGGATCAGCGTGTCTCCCGGGGTAGCCGAGTTTATCGCGCTCTGGACATCCTGGCCCGCTGGGATCTGTACGGCCATGGCTGGAGATGAGAGAAGAGACAGGATGATCGCGATCCTGAGAGCATACATGCGCTCAGTGCCTGAAGTGGCGCATGCCCGTGAAAACCATGGCCATACCATGCTCATCAGCCGCCTGGATTACCTCCCTATCCCTTATCGATCCCCCCGGGTGGACGACAGCCGTCGCCCCTGCCTCGTGAACCCTGTCAAGGCCGTCGCGGAACGGGAAGAACGAGTCGGTCGCTGCCACAGTGCCCCTGGTATCGAGACCGTGCTCCTCGGCCTTCTCAGCGCCGAATCTGGCAGAGTCTACTCTGCTGACCTGGCCTGAGCCTATGCCTATCGTCCGGTCTGCAGTGGTGTAAACCAGCGCATTGGACTTGACGTACTTGGTGACCTTCCAGGCGAACCTGAGCGCTCTGTTCTCCTCCGGGGTCGGAGAGCGCTGCGTGACAACCCTCCACTCAAGGATGTCCCCCCTGTCGTAGTCCTGGAGCATCATCCCGCCGAATACGCTCCTGAATGCATGCCCCTTGTACAGCTCCTCCTTTCTCTGTAGCATGTCCCCGATATCCAGTATCCTGCGGTTCGGCTTGTTGCGCCGGAGGAGATCAAGCGCTTCAGGCTCGTATCCGGGCGCTATGAGGACCTCGACGAAGCTGTCGCCTATCGCCTCCGCGGTTGCGAGATCGACCTTCATGTTGAATCCGATCACACCGCCGAACGCCGACTTCGGATCTGTGGCGAACGCCCACCTGTATGCCTCCTCAAGATCCCTTCCATATGCAACGCCACACGGGTTCGCATGCTTCACTATGACTGCGAGCGGTCTGTTTGTCGGAACTCCATCGTACTCTGATAGGTCTATGAGCATCTCCAGGACGGTCTCTGCATCCACGAAGTTGTTGTAGGACATCTCCTTGCCGTTGAGCTTGACCGCCCTGTAAAGGCCGAGGCCGCCTGGTTTAGCGTAGAGTGCAGCCCTCTGGTGCCAGTTCTCCCCGTATCTCAGATCCTGGACCTTCTCGAAGAGGCTGACGCTGTACCTGGGCCAGTACATGTCTGACTGGAGCGAGGAGAGCTCAGAGGCATCAAATGCTATGCACCTGTAGAGTGCAGCGGCAGAAGCCAGCCTTTTTACGTCATCCGCTAGATTCAGATCTCTTCTAATGGCTCTGAGCATCTCTTTGTCCTCGGATTCAAGAACAGCGCCGCCGCCGTGGATGGCAGATCTTATCAGCAATCGTCCGTTAGAGCTTGAGATCACAGATTCGTCGTAGATGAGAAGACTCCCAGACCAGTCGCTGGGCAGAGAAAAAGCCGGATTTGAAAGGGTGAGGATATCCAAGCCGAGCTCCTGCAGCTCCCTTGCTATCTCCTTCGCCCGTTCAGAGGCTCCGGCGGGGATCACAGCTTGCCTGAGCTTCATGGAACCTTGACATGCAATGCAGCGGCAATATTTTAAGGTTGCCCTCGGAGGCACCACGTCACATATATTTGATGTTATGTAACTGCAAATGTTATTATTAATAAATTAGTTAACATCATATGAGAAAAGATTCACCTTTTCAGCAAAACGGACCGAAATCGTCATTAGAGTCAGTTTTTTATCACACTGCTGCGAATATGCAGGCGTGAAGAGTCTGGATGATGCGGTCGAGCGCCATCCTGATGGGGTGGTTCTGCATATCGATGTTCTTCCGGGATCTCCGGCGCTTATGATCCCAGCTGGCTTCAACGCCTGGAGGGGCAGCATCGAGATCAGGCTTACGGAGAGGGCTGACCACGGTCGGGCCAACAGACAGCTTATACAGGAGATTGCCAGGTCTTTTGGGATCTCGCAGGGCGATGTCGAGATACTGAGCGGCCACAGGAGCCACAGGAAGGTGGTTTTGATGAGAGGCATCGATGCCGAATCTGTTCTGGCGGCTCTCAGGAGATCGCTCCGGTGAATGCTATGAGAACGCACAAGAAAAGCTACGATCTCGAGGCGCTCGAGGAGCAGATCGAGGCCCTTCTGGATGCATCAGGTCGCGGCGCAGCGGTCATCGTCGAGGGGCCGCGCGACAGAGATGCGCTTCGCAGGATTGGTGTACCTGGCCCGATACTGATGTCCTCCCAGAGATCCTGCCTGGAGCTTGCGGAGGAGACCGCGAGATCGTACAGCGAGATCGTGCTGATGACCGACTGGGATGCGCGTGGGGAGGAGATCGCCCACAAGATGGAGGAGTATCTGCGTCCCACAGGAGTCAGGGTCGATGCGGAGATCAGAAAGCGGCTCAAGCTTCTTGTGAGAAAGGAGATAAAGGATGTCGAAAGCCTCTGGATATTCCTGGAGAGAGCGCGGGAGAGCCAGGGTCTGTAGAGCGATATCGGGGATGCGATGCTGAAAGATCCATTCTGAGCAAAAGAGATATCCCTGCACTGCTGGAAGGCCCAGCTGCTCATGGTCTCGAGTCACTTATGTCATGGGCGTTTACTGGCATAAAATCGCGTGAATCCGATGGGGCAACTGATCCAGATGAACCGTGCCCGCTGCCCGAACATCGATTGTTCTCATGCATCACACCGCTTCAGTCAAGGGATCCCTCTGTGAGCCATCCTTTTATATCGATTGCACATACAGCAGAGCGGTGGTATGATGGTATCCATAAAAGTCGATGCGGATGCGAAGGCCAGGCTGCAGGGCGACGAGAGCCTCGAGAGGTATCCCATAGTCGCAAAGGTCACAGGAAGCGGTAAGGACGGATCTCTGGGAGTGAGGATATCGAGCGATGGGGAGCCTTTGCCCGCAGCGGTATCAGTGAATGGGGCTATCGGCATAGATATCAGAGAGCTGTCGAGCGTTGCGGAGTCCCTGGCGAAGCTCGTCTCTGCAGGTCTCAGGATAGCTGATGCTCCGGTTACCGTATCGCTTGGAGAGATACCAGTCGATCTCACCGTCTCCGTCTATTCGCCCAAGGAGGAGCAGGTATTCAGGGTCGAGATAAAGGGATCTCTGGGAAAATGATACTCTGTACCCGTGTCATTGAGACCCGCATCACTCAATCCCACATGCATCATGAAAGCTCTCCGGGAATCGATTCTTGGTGTCTCCTTGAGCTATTCGATATCAGGACAGAAGAGCTTTGTCGTCCACCAATGCACGAAGGCTGGCGTTTCAGTCGTGCCTGCCTCTTGGAGGTTTCATGATTGACATACCGGGATGGGCGATGGTGATGCTGCTGGCGATGTCCCCCATCTCAGAGCTTCGCGGAGCGATCCCTCTGGCGATTGCTTACGGCTACCCGCCGCTGGAGGCATACGCGATCTCTGTCCTGGGCAATCTGGTTCCTGTGGTGCCTCTGCTGCTGTTTCTGGGCCCGGTATCATCCTTCCTGATGAGATACCCGCCTGGGTACAGGTTCTTCACGTGGCTCTTCTCAAGAACCAGAAGGAAATACATCGATGGCAGAGAAGGCATCGGATTTGTGGCCCTGATGCTCTTTGTCGCCATCCCCCTGCCAATGACCGGCGCCTGGACCGGATGCGTTCTTGCATTTCTCCTCGGATTCAGGTTCCTCCCCGCATTCCTCTCGATAGCACTGGGTGTGCTCATAGCAGGCGTGGTGGTGACGGCTGCAGTCTCCGGTGCGTTCGCACTTGGCCATACGATTCTCATTTGAGAACTGCGCGCAAAGATGATTTGATTTTTCCGGGCGGAAATTATTCACTCCGGCCGCTTCTCAGCCAGTGCCTGCAGTCGCATCATTTTCACGTGTATCATGCCGTCCGTAGATGAATAACGATCGACGTAGCGGTCTGCTATCTCCTTAACGAGTGGAGGGCGCAGCTCCGCAGGAAGTCTCTGCAGGTAGGGATGCCAGGTGGACCTGATGAACCCCTCGAGCGCATCACGCCCGCTGTGAACCATGTCCTTGGGTATGAGCTTCACACTCATGAGATGAAGGCCAGCCGCCGGAACCCACCGCTCGTAGTCCTCAGGGGTGTAGAAGAAGTACGGGAACTCGAAGCCCTCGAAGTACGGAGCGAATCTCTCCTCCAGGATCACCTCTGATGTTATATCCAGGAGCTGAGCCGCGTTTCCCTTACCGCCGCACTGTACGAGCATCCTGCCGCCGGGCACAAGGCTTCTGCATATGCCCTTCAGCACAGAGATATGATCTCTGATCCAGTGGAGGCATGCGAATGAGACCACGATATCGAACTCCTCCTGGAAGCGCAGATCAAGCGCGTCTCCCTGCTCGAATCTCAGGTTTCTGAAGCGCTCCGGCGAATGCCTGCGCCTTGCGAAGGAGATCATATCCGGGGAGATGTCCATTCCCAGGACAGATCCATCGGGCACGAGCTGTGAGATGTGCGCGGTGATCTTCCCATCCCCGCACCCGATGTCGAGTATGCGCTCGTCTCCTCTGATACTCAGCTCGGAGAGCGCACTCAACGCCCATTCATGCTGGGCTGAGGAGCTCCTCTCGTACTCCTCCGGCTCCCATGTATACATGATCCAACCTCAGCCATCATCCAGATAAATACACTGCGAGCTGAGCTGCTGGCTTCCTGTGGAATTCTCGACTACATGAGCTCTGGGAATATTCGGCCACGTGCTCCCGATTTCTGTGCTCGCCTCCGATCTGATTCCTGGGACAGGAGAGGTGCTCAAAGATGCAAAAGATTTAGATAGAATGCTGGAATTTCATATTTTGGGGGGCAGAAACGAAAACCGGAGAGTGAGTTCACGGTATTCGATTTGCCATGAAGCAGGGTTATGACGGATCTGAGGAGGGTGGGGGACCGCACCGCTCTTTGACCTTCCGCCGCGCCCTCATGCTTGGTGCGGCGATCCTGATCGTCAGATCCATTATCGTTCTGTACCTCGAGGATCAGGAGCAGCAGCGTGTGATCGTAGATGATATTATTTTTCCGGTGGTCAACGGGCTTGCTGCGCTCTCGCTCTTCAGAGCTGCCAGAGCGACGAGATCGCAGGACGAGAGGATGTACATCGCATGGGCGTTCTTCGCAGTTGCGCAGGTGCTCTACGCCCTGGGGGACGTGCTCTGGAGCATCCTGGAGATCGGATTGAAGGAAACTCCATTTCCCTCAATTGCAGATGGCCCTTACCTCTCATACTACCTGCTTTTCCTCATAGGAATCCTTCTGCTACCAGCACCATATCAGAGCACCTTCGAGCGTCTCAAGTCCCTTCTTGACACAGGCGTTGTGACGATATTCGCCATCCTTATCTTCTGGAGCTTTCTCATCGCGCCCACGGTCGCAACCCTTGAGGAATCAGATCCTCTTGCAAATGCGATCGCAGTTGCGTACCCGGTTGCGGATCTCGTTCTTGCATTTGCCCTCATCGCGCTCATCTTCAGAAAAATAGAGCACATTGCGCAGCGCCCCATAATGCTCCTGGCAGCAGGCGCGATCTTCCTGATAGTGGCAGACTCGATATTCATGATCGAGGCTCTTAGAGGGGTCTATGTGCCCGCAACACTCGGCGACAGCTTCTGGCTGATCAGCTACATACTCGCAGGACTTGCAGGAGTGCTCCAGGTGGAATCCGCCGGCGTGCCGGTGAGAGCATCCGCGGATCGCCCCTCCCCCGGGTTCACATGGCCCCTCTACCTCCCATACGTATGTGCTATCTTCGCCTATGCATTTCTGATCTGGAGCATGGAGCATGAGGATGTCAATCTCTACATCCGCCAGCACCATCTCGCCGCAGGCGTCGGGATGATAATAATGCTTATTGTCATCAGGCAGGTAATCGCGATCAAAGAGAACACGATGCTTTATGCGGCGGCACAGCATGAGCTGCGTCAGAGGATCGCCTCGGAGCGTGAGAAGGAGCATCTCATAAAAGAGCTTGAGGCCAGGACATCAGAGATGGAGAGGTTCATATACACTGTCTCACACGACCTCAGATCGCCTCTGATCACTGTCAGCGGCTTTCTTGGGTTTCTGAGGGATGATATCGAGAAGGGCGCCTGGGATAAGGTCAGAAAGGATCTCGAGATTATAGAGAGCTCCATCACGAAGATGGACAGGCTGCTCCAGGACACGCTTGAGCTCAGCCGCATCGGCAGGATGATGAACCCGCCTGAGGATGTGCCTTTCTATGATATCGTCAAGGAGGCGCTGGAGCAGACCTCTGAGAGGATAAGGTCCAGGGGTGTTAGTGTAAGTGTGGCAGAGGACATGCCGGTGGTCCATGTAGACAGGATGAGAGCCGTGGAGGCGCTCGTCAATCTCATAGAGAACAGCGCCAAGTACATGGGGGACCAGAGCGATCCGAGGATAGAGATCGGATGCATGAGAGACGGCGAAACGGTGTTCTATGTGAGAGACAACGGCATTGGGATAGACCCCAAAAACCATCAGCGTATATTCGAGCTCTTCTACAAGGTGGATAACAGGACAGAGGGCACTGGCGCCGGACTGGCCATCGTCAAAAGGATCATCGAGGTTCATGGCGGCAGGATATGGATAGAGTCAGAGCTCGGAAAGGGATGCACAGTGTTCTTCACGCTACCGCTATCTGAGAAAACCTGAGCACAGCACAGCACTAAAAGATGGACCGCTGGATCAGAAGTGCAGGTTGAGTGGTATCGTAGAATTCCTGTGCAGGTAACTCTGCCCATTCAGCTCTAAGCAGCAGCTCGATGCCTGAGTATTTCGGCCAGAGCAGCCTTACTTCACCCTCTCGACATTCTCAGAATGGCATGATGGGCACTTCGGCCCGACGCCAATCCCCTTGAACTTGTGGCCGCATGAGCGACAGACATAATCTGTGGGGAAGAACGACTCTGGGTCGCCCATGTCCGGAGGGCCTCCAACTGCGCACACGACAATCACCTCAGAGATATATCATCAAAAATCGTTAAATATACTTTTCGGGCCGTCGGGCCTGTGTCAGGGCATGTGATGCGAGCTTTTCTTCATCCGTGTTGAACGGATGCAAAGCTTGATTTTGGCGATCCAGGAACATTCTTTCCTGCGAAATAGATTTAAGAAAAGATGCTGAGAACGGAGATGGATGAGCGACTTCTCTGTCAATCAGTTTCTTGAGATGGCAGGCACCCCCTCTCTGGACATAGAGATATGCGATGTTACACTGAGGGATGGCGAGCAGATGCCGGGGGTCGTGTTCAAGCCCGAGGAGAAGCTTGAGATTGCCCAGAGGCTCGACGAGATCGGCGTCGAGATCATAGAGGCCGGATTTCCGGTGGTCTCGAAGAGCGAGAAGAACGCGGTGAAGGAGGTCTGCAACCTCGGCCTGAACGCGAAGATATCTGCTCTCTCCAGGTCCAGGCAGTCTGATGTCGATGCTGCAATCGAATGCGGTGTTGATATGGTGAGCGTCTTCATAGCGACCTCCGATCTCCACCTCAAGTACAAGCTGCACATGACATGCGCAGAGGCGATAAGGTGCGCGCTGGAGACGGTCGAGTACGCAAAGGATCATGGTCTCATAGTGAGATTCTCAGCTGAGGATGCGACACGCACCGATTTCAACACGCTCAAAAAGCTCTACAAAAAGGCAGAGGAATATCACGCAGATTACGTGAGCGTGGCTGATACAGTCGGCATAATGAACCCCAGAACGATGTACTACATGATCAGCGAGATCAGGAAGATCGTGAGCGTGCCGATATGCGTTCACTGCCACGACGATCTCGGCCTCGCGCTGGCGAACACCCTTGCCGGTGCAGAGGCGGGTGCGAAGCAGCTCCACACCACTGTCAACGGCATCGGCGAGAGGAGCGGGAACACGCCGCTTGAGGAGCTGCTCGTCAACCTTCGCCTACACTACGGCATAGACCGCTATGATCTGGGCAGGCTCAAGTCGATCTCCTCTGTGGTGGAGAGATACTCAGGCGTGCCGGTCGCAAAGAACAAGGCTGTCGTTGGAGAGAACGCATTTGCCCACGAATCCGGGATCCATGTCGCCGCGGTTCTCGAGGAGCCCAGGACCTATGAGCTGTACTCCCCTGAGATGGTGGGATCTGAGAGGAGAATCATCATAGGGAAGCACACAGGAGCCAAGGCTCTGAAGTACATCACGAAGAAGATGGGCTACGACCTCGAGAAGAAGGATCTCTGCATACTGGCTGAGAAGGTGAAGACAGCGAGCGAGTTCAAGAGACCGATAACATGCGATGAGCTGAGGAGACTGATCCTCGATCTCAACATAGAGTTTGTGTACAACGGTCCGTAGCGAGAGTTATGCAGAACAGTCAGAACAACGGATTTTCTGTAAATTCAAAACAGATCGTCAAGCTCGCAAGTCTGGCATCGATTTACAGGAACTCACACTGCAGCAAAATGAACATCATATTCTGCAGGTGCCATTCTGAGCGCGTGGTTTCTCATCATCAGCGGGGAGTTACGTCAACTGCTCCTTCATGAGGGAGTTTCGCTGCTCTGCATCCAGGAGGTCCTATGAAGAAAGCGATGAGCAATGTGGACGTGGCTGCGATCGCGGCTGAGCTCCAGTCCCGGATAGTCGGAGGGTTCTTCGGCAAAGCATACCAGAGCTCGGGTGATGCTATCTGGCTAACGGTCCAGGCGCGCGAGGGGAGGCTCGATATCATCCTGGAGGCCGGAAGGAGGGCGCATGCGACCAGGAGAGAGAGGGCTGTGGGCAGGACGCCTCCTCAGTTCCCTGCGATGCTCCGCTCCCGTCTCTCTGGTGGAAGAATCGTGAGCGTTGAGCAGCACGACTTCGACAGGGTGCTGGAGATATGCGTTGAGAGATCCGACGGAATATATCGTCTTGTTGTCGAGCTCTTCCCGAAGGGGAACATACTCCTTCTCGATGAAGATATGAGGATCATACTCCCTCTCAGGCCGATGAGCTTCAGGGACAGGAGGCTCATCGCCGGCGAGCAGTATGCATACCATGCTGGAGCGGAGGATCCGAGAAGCGTATCGATCGAGCGTCTGGAGGAGATCCTGCGCGGCTCAGATACAGATCTTGTGAGAGCACTCGTCCGCAACCTCAACATGGGCGGGACGTACGGGGAGGAGGTCTGCCTAAGGGCAGGGGTGGAGAAGAATACCCCTGCTGCTGATCTCTCAGAGGACGAGATCGCAAGGGTGCATTCTGCCCTGAGAGATGTGTTCGATCTCAGGGAGATCAGGCCTCAGATAGTCTACAAGGACGGAGAGCCGTTTGATGTGATCCCCTTCCCGCTTGAGGTCTACAGGGGACTCGAGTCGAGATCCTTCGAGAGGTTCAGCGATGCGCTCGATGAGTTCTTCGTGGCAGAGCCTGAGATGCCAAAGCCGAGCGCTCTTGAGAGGAGGCTGGAGCTCCAGAGGGCTGCGGTCGACGAGCTCAGAGCGAGGGAGATCCAGATGGCCTCGATGGGCGATCTCATATACCAGCGTTACTCTGAGATCGACTCGATTCTGAAGGCGATAGCAGGCGCGAGGGAGAAGGGGTTATCCTACACCGATATCTGGGAGATGATACGGAGCTCTGGAAAGTCTGCCATAAAATCTCTGGATTACAGCGGCGAGATGGTCGTCGAGCTTGATGGGTTCGCTCTGGAGCTGAATGCAGGTCTCACAGTGCCCCAGAACGCGGGCAGGTACTATGAGCGTGCTAAGGAGCTGGCGAAGAAGGCCGCAGGAGCAGAGGAGGCGCTGAGAAAGACGGAAGAGCTTCTTCAGAGGGGAGAGGAGCGCAGAAAATCTCCAGCTTTGAGAAGAAGGCAGAAACCGAGATGGTTCGAGAGGTTCAGGTGGTTCTTCTCCTCAGATGGATTTCTGGTCATCGGGGGCAGGGACGCGGATGGCAACGAGGAGATCTACCTCAAGTACCTGGAGAAGAGGGATCTCGCGCTGCACACAGACTACCCTGGAGCGCCGCTGACGGTGATAAAGACAGAGGGACGGGAGGTGCCTGAGGGTACAGTGAAAGAGGCAGCACAGTTCGCTGTGAGCTACAGCAACCTCTGGAGGGAGGGTGTGGCATCGGGTGACTGTTATGTGGTCAGAGGTGACCAGGTCACCAAGACGCCTGAGCACGGCGAGTTCCTCCGGAAGGGGGCGTTCGTTATTCGCGGCGAGCGCAGGTATCTGAGAGATGTTCCCCTGGGGGTTGCACTGGCGATCGCCGATGGATCCCTAATAGGCGGGCCGGTCTCGGCCGTGAGATCCAGGAGTCCAGAGGCGATCGAGCTCGAGCCGGGCGAGTACATGCCTGACGATCTCGCGAAGATGATCTACAGGCAGCTTCTCGATATCTGCGAGGACAGGAGGTACCTGAAGGCGATCGCGTCCCCTGATAGGATAGTTGCATTCCTGCCTCCCGGCGGATCCAGAATCAGGCGGTTCGATGTTAAGGAGCTCGGCGTTTAGGGAGCGTGTATCTCGTCAATCGCCTTAACCGAAAAACTTATATTCGACGAAAGCCGTAAGGATGATTGGGCAAAAGTCGGAGATTGTTTTTCCTCCCTCCTACATCCCACAACGGCTTTTGCTCGCACTTCTCTTCTTATTCCGATTCAAGGTGTCATGTCGGCTGATCGAACAAACTGGATCGATCTCCTCATAGAACTGGAGATACACTCCTAACCTGATCTCCAGTAATGCATCGTGCAGCTTAAAATATCTGGTCCAATCATCTCTCTGTGGATGAGAGAGCTGATGTCTTTAATGCTCGCGGCTGCGATCCTGGCAGCTTTTGGATGCGTTGTTCTTAGCGACAGGGCAGAATCGACCTCAGTCGATGAGTACATAAGCGCCTCGCGGGGCGAGGTCAAGCCTGTCTTCGACCCGAGGTTTCCCGCAGACCCCAGGAGCTCCAGAAAGCTCTGGGAGTCCAGAAAGGAGTCCAGCGCCTCTGTAACAGAAGCGCCCACTGAGAACACATCCGGAGCCTCCGCTGCGCCTGTGATTGAGGGGAGGGCGCCGGAGATCTCCGGCAGGCTGAGCTTCGTGCTGAAGGACCTGACATCGAAGAGCCTGGAGCTGCACCTCTATCGTCTTGACAGTACTGTCTTCGGCCATGGCACCATATCCGAGAACAGCTCGACCCAGCAGGTATCCGCGATAGGAGACATCAGGGGGAGTGCGCTTGAGCTCGATGTCATCTCAGAATACACCATCTACAGGCTCAAGATAGATTCGAGCAAAAGCCCGATGACAGGCACCTTCACAGCATACAGAGCTGATGCCTCCTCGTGGCCGGGTGTGGTGTACCAGGAGAGCGCCGCCTGAGCATCCCGGCTGCGTTGTATGAGAGGCGGATTATTTGTGATCGCTCTTATCCATCTGATAACCTGCTCGGAGAGATAGTGGCGCTGCTATGCGTTCGTGGCGATTGAATGAGTGCTTCCGGCAACCTCCCTGCATGGCCTCCAGGTTGCCGGACACAAGCGTTTGTGATATCCGCATGCATCTGCCTGAGTTGCTCTGAGCTACTCTAATGCAGGTTCACCGGATCTCATAGAGGTGCTCCTGGGACCGGTTACTCACAGAAAGAACCGCACTCAAAACCGCGCCCATCATATTCGTGTCTCAAAAAAGAGTCAAAAAGGGCTGAAAGAGGGGGCGGCTGCCAGGGAGATGGCAGACCGATCCTCAGATGCGACCTGTCTCGAGAACAGCTCTGCGAGCTGTCCTGTCCCACGACTCCTGCGTTTCACCCCGGGTCCCGGAGGCCAGGCAGGGGGAGTTGAAGTATGTGGTGGTCCTGAGCGCCCTTCCGATCTCCTCAAGCACCGCCCCGAGCTTCGGGTCGCTTGCGCATCTCTCGCTGAGCCGCCTGATGTAGGCGTCTGTGTCGTAGTTGAAGAACTTCAGGAGCTTCTCGCATGTGTCTCCTGGTATGCGCTTGCATATTCTCCAGCTTCTGCCATCCACGAGCACATGGATCTCTGTAACGCAGCCGAGGAGGTTGTGGAAGTCCCCGAGAGTGTCCTGGTAGGCTCCCAGGAGGAATATGCCCATGTAGTAGTCCTCGCCCCTGCTGAGCTTGTGGAGCTCTATCGCCTCCTTGCCTCCTGCGAAGCTCTTGATCTCTCCATCCGAATCGCATGTTATGTCCGCTATCGTCCCGGATTCTGATGGCACCTCCCTGAGCCTGTGAAGGGGCATGATCGGGAAGATCTGGCCCACACCCCACATGTCAGGGACCGACTGGAAGAGCGAGAAGTTCCCTATGTACTTCTGCCCCACGAGCTTCTTCAGCTCCCTGAACTCCTCGGAGTTGTCGCCTGCCTGTCTTGCGAGGCTCACCGCCTTCTGGCAGACCATCCAGAAGAGCATCTCTCCCTTCGCCCGCTCCTCGAGCCCGATGTTGCCCAGGTTGAACGAGTCCAGGAGTTCATCCCTGTAGTGCAGGGCATCGTGATAGTACTCCTTGTAGTTCTTGAGGTTGATGTTCTTGAAGGCGAAGTAGAGATCCTCTATCTGTATTGGATCCCCCTCAAGCGGGAACGCCACGAACCCATCCTTGGAGTTCTTCTTGCCGATTATCTTGAAGACCAGGAACGAATGATAGGCGGCTATCGCCCTGCCGCTCTCCGAGACTATCGTGGGGCAGGGCACCCCCTCCTCCTCGCATATCTTCTGGAGGGTGTAGACGATATCGTTGCTGTACTCCCGCAGGGTGTAGTTCGCGCTTGAGGGCCCGGAGCTCTTCGAGCCGTCGTAGTCCACGCTCAGGCCACCTCCCACGTTGAAGTACTCTATCTCCGCGACCTTTCTCACCTTCGCGTAGATCCTGGCGGCCTCGTTCATCGCGTGCTTTATTCTGTGTATATCGGTGATCTGGGACCCGATGTGGAAGTGTATCATCCTGAGGCGATCGATAAGGCCGTTCTCCTCCAGGATCTTCAGCAGCTCCAGGCACTCGATAGTCGAGAGACCGAATTTGGCAGACTCGCCGCCGGACTCGGCCCATCTTCCGCTGCCCTTCGAGAAGAGCTTGACCCTCATGCCCAGAAGAGGCCTCACCCCCATGCTCTTGGCCAGCCTCAGTATGTTGAAGATCTCCTCGAAGAGGTCCACTACTATTATTATCCTGTGCCTGTCCGAGAACATCAGGGCCAGGCGGAGGAAGTCGTCATCCTTGTATCCGTTGCAGATAAGCAGCGAGTCCTCAGGGAGATCGAGCGTCAGAGCGGCGAGCAGCTCCGCCTTTGTGCCTATCTCCAGCCCGATGTTGATCTCCCTGCCGTAATTCAGGATGTACTCTATGACCTCCTTCCTCTGGTTAACCTTCATGGGAAATACCGGCTGGTACCTTCCCTGGTAGCCGAACTCTGATATCGAGCCCGCAAATGCCCTGTAGATCTCCCAGATCCTGTACTCGATTATCTGGGGGAATCTGAGAAGCACAGGCAGGCTCTCCCCGGATGCCTCCAGGCTCCTGATTATCTCCATCACATCGACACAGCATTCGCTGCTCTTGTTCGGCATCACGACGACGTTGCCCTTCTCGTTGATGGAGAAGTAGCCGTCGCCCCAGCCGTGAACCCCGTAGAGGGCGATGGAGTCGTCAACCTTCCACATCCGCGGAGCCCCCATCGCATCTGACCCTCTTGAACCAGCTGCCTGTTCTGCACCTTCCCCTCAGCCAGCCCTCAGGTGGACTGCCCCGACTGATATTGGTAATCATCTCAGATCACTCCCACAACCGGTACATGGAAATACGAATGTCCATTTGAGCGTCGATGTTGAGGGCGTTCTGGTATATAAAGATGTGACCTCGAAATGCAGAGGAGCTGCGTGCTTCTGGTCGTGGTGCATTAGAGGTGCTATCAGAACTGTCTAAATGTGCTTCAGCTGATATCACAAATCCAGAGGTCGTGTATTGTGTAGTTGCATCATTGGATCAGCATGGGCCTTCGCAGTAGTTGTGAGGTATTGTGTCGAAGAGCATCGATCTGTTGGCATATTGTTCGGTGATGCGAGCCCATGACGCGGTCGTGATATCTCCAGGCTGCTGGTTTTCGCCAGAGTATTCTATGCTTGGATGAGACCTCCAAAGAAATAAATATCCAGAGCACCCATACCACCACGTGGACAATGTGTATACCCAGATTCCGGTGGAGCAGATACTCAGCAACCTCTGGATAATTCTCTTCCTGCTTCTCTTTCTCGTGCCGATGGTCCAGAGGAACGCCCTGCAGATAGCAAGGAAGCGTCTCCTCGTGAAGCTCGGAAAGAAGAGAGGCTCGCTTGTGATAACCCTGATACACAGGCAGGAGGTCATAAGCTTTCTCGGGCTGCCTCTCGCAAGGTACATAGACATCGATGACAGCGAGGAGGTCCTCAGGGCGATACGCAGCGCTCCGAAGGACGTGCCCATCGACATCATACTCCACACTCCTGGAGGGCTAGCGCTTGCTGCGACGCAGATCGCCCTGGCGCTGAAGAACCACCCTGCGAGGACGAGCGTTATAATACCGCACTACGCGATGTCCGGCGGAACCCTGATCGCACTTGCAGTCGATGAGATAATCATGGACCCGAACGCTGCCCTCGGCCCCGTTGACCCGCAGCTTGGCGACCAGACGGGCGCATATCCGGCGACATCGATACTGAAGGTCCTTGAGAAGAAAAAGATCGACGAGATCGATGACAAGACGCTGATACTGGCTGAGGAGGCGAGAAAGGCCGTGGAGCAGATGAAGGCGCTGCTCCGCAGGATAGTCTGCTCGGGGTGTGATGAGGAGACCGTCAACAGGATCATCGAGGAGATGGTCTCCGGGAAGTACACCCATGACCATCCCTTCCTCGCAGAGGATGTGAAGGCGCTGCTGGGGGATCGCGTCAGAACCGATGTCCCCCAGGAGGTCTACGAGCTCATGGCCCTATACAGGATGGACATAAGCAGAAGGCGCCCCGGGGTCGAGTACGTGCCGATGTCTAAGGGCTAGATGGTATCAGGCACATCGGCCCATCCCCGATCAGATCGGATCTTCCCGCTGAGATCAACCCCTCCCTGACGAGCCTGCGATTCCCTGGAAGCCAGTACTGGAGCATGGCCCTCTGGATCCTCTTCTCCCTGCCCCTGGGAACATGAACAGGCTCCATGGTGAAGGGATCGAGACCTGTGTGGTACATTGTTGTGGATACCGTCATCGGCGTGGGGGTGAAATCCTGCACCTGCTCGACTCTTATGTGATTATCTCGCATGTACTCAGCCAGCTCTATCATGTCCTTAACAGTGCACCCTGGATGGCCTGACATCAGGTACGGCAGAACGTACTCCTCCTTCCCGGATCTTCTCACCATCCTATGGAACCGCTCCATGAACGCATCCAGGACCTCCACGGACGGCTTGCGCATGCATCTCGTCACGCTCTCCGAGATGTGCTCAGGCGCGATCTTGAGATGGCCGGATATGTGCTCGCGGCAGAGCTCCTCCAGAAAGATCTCCCCATACTTTTCATCTCTCACCACGAGATCGTGGCGTATTCCAGAGCTTACGAAGACATGCCTGACGCCGGGTATCTCCCTCAGCCTTCGCAGCAGCTCCAGGTATCTTCTGTGGGAGATCTCGATGTTCTCGCACTCCGGCGTGCAGATCCTTCCACAGCCGCCCTTACTCCATAATGCACAGACCATGCCGTACATGTCAGCAGTCGGCCCTCCAACATCCTGTATCACCCCCCTGAATCCGGGCATCTCAACGAGCCTCCTCGCCTCTCTTATTATGGATTCGATGCTCCTGGACTGCACGATGCGCCCCTGATGGTGTGTCAGCGCGCAGAAGCTGCAGGACCCGAAGCATCCTCTGTGGCTTGTTATGGAGAACCTGACGCTCTCCAGCGCTGGCACGGGTTTTCTGTAGGATGGATGCTCCCTTCTGGCGTATGGCAGCTCATATATCCTGTCTAGCTCATCTGTTGTTAACGGTCTTGCAGGAGGATTCTGGACTACGACCGTCTTCGGGTGGGGCTGCACAACAGCTCTGCCCCTGAACGGGTCCTGCTCCATGTAGTGCAGCCTGAACGCCTCTGCGTACTTTCTTTTGTCCGAGGATACCTCATCGAATGAAGGTATAACCGTGTACTCCTCATGCCCCGAGCTCTTCCACTCCCTGACGCTCATCTTGAAGACCGTGCCCCTGACGTCCCTGATCTCGTCGATCTTCTCCCCGCTATTCAGCCTGGATGCTATCTCAACCACTGCCAGCTCGCCCATACCGAAGATGAGGAGATCTGCGGGAGCGTCTGCAAGGATGGATCTCCTCACAGAGTCTGACCAGTAGTCGTAATGCGCAAACCTCCGGAGGCTGGCCTCGATGCCGCCTATCACCACGGGCCTTCCCGGAAATATCGAGTGGAGCCTGTCAGCATAGACCAGAGTCGCTCGATCCGGCCTCCTGATCTCTCCCCCTGGAGAGTACACATCACTGCTTCTTCTCTTGAGACTCGGTGTGAAGGCATTGACCATCGAGTCGACGTTTCCAGCAGTCACTCCGAAGAAGAGCCTGGGCTCGCCGAGGCGCCTGAAATCATCCGCCCTCCTCCAGTCAGGCTGCGGTATGATTCCCACAGTGAATCCAGCGTCCCAGAGAACCCTGCCGATGAGAGCCGCTCCGAAAGATGGGTGATCCACGTATGCATCGCCTGTGACCAAAATCACATCGAGCTGATCTATGCCGAGCTCCTTCAGCTCTCTCCTGGAGATCGGCAGGTACACCGGCTGCTCCACCATCACATAACAGAGCATCAGCCGGGTTTAAAAAGCTGGGCCACAGCAGGGCCGTCTGTTCCATTCATTGATATCAACAGCAGGTGGTCTTGCAGAATTCGTGATCTGCTGTGCAGGTGAATGCCGCTTAAGCAGCGCATAAAGTTGATGCAGGCTGATCCAGGTGACTCGGCAGATGATATCGGAGACAGAGCCCATCGGTGATAGGAGTTACCGAAGTTCGCCCCTCCGGCGATTTGACAGCATTAGACTTGCTGTAATTCAAAGAATCGGCATGCTTCACAGCAGATCGGATTCAACCTGCATAAAATCGGCTGCCTCTGCTGTCGCCTCCTAAAATGCTGTCCGGTGATGCGAGCCCGCGACCACAGCTTCTTACGACTATCTCTGCAGGGCCTTATGAATCGCAGATTCTCAGAGGGCGAACGCCCAGCAACATTTTGATCATTCATACACAAATCTTATATATGATGTACTAATTTAGTCATCAAAGTACATTAATCTACATAAAGGTGATCCTGTTGAACTATCTTGCGAGGCTGATTGAGGGGCAGAATCTCACCATGGCGGAGGCTGAATCCATGCTGGGCGCGTTCTTCGACGGCGCCACTGACGCACAGATCGCCTCGGCTCTCACCGCCCTCAGGATGAAGGGGGAGACTGCTGAGGAGCTCGCGGGCATGGCAAAGAGGATGCGCGAGTCCGCGATTCGGATAAGGCCGAGGGTCTCCGGTACACTGGTGGATACATGCGGGACAGGCGGGGACAGCATGAACACGATAAATGTGAGCACAGCAGCCGCGATAGTTGCCGCTGCGTGCGGCGTGCCGGTCGCGAAGCACGGGAACTACGCTGTGAGCTCGCGATGCGGGAGCGCCAACGTCCTCGAGGCTCTGGGCGTAAACATCTCCTGTCCTCCGGACAGGGTGGAGAGCATCATAGAGTCTCTCGGGATCGGGTTCATGCTCGCCCCGCTCTTCCATCCGGCGATGAAGCGTGTCGCTCATGTGAGGAGGGAGATGGGGATCAGGACTGTTTTCAACGTTCTCGGGCCACTCACAAATCCAGCAGGTGCGGAGGCGCAGGTCGTGGGGGTCTACTCTCCAGCGCTCTGCGAGAAGCTCGCAAATGTGTTGGGCCTCCTCGGAACGAAACGGGCGATGGTTGTGCACGGCAGCGGTCTCGATGAGATATCCAACACTGGCACAACCTTCGTCTCAGAGCTCCGCGATGGGGCGGTGAGAAACTACGTTGTAGATCCCCGGGATCTCGGATACCCGCTTGCAGATCTGAATGAGATCGCCGGAGGGACTCCCGATGAGAACGCGGAGCGTCTCGTGAGGATACTCAGGGGGGAGAAGAGCAGGGCGAGGGATCTGGTGGCGATGAACGCAGGCGCTGCCGTGTACATCTCGGGAATGGCATCCACCCTCAGAGAGGGATGCGCGATCGCCGAGGGCGCCATAAGCTCGGGGAGCGCGCTGGAGACCCTGAAGGCGCTGGTCGAGGAGAATGGGGATCCCGCAAGGCTCAGGAGATTCCTGTGATCCCCCAGCTTCTCGGTGATCTTCGATGACCAGGATCAAGATCTGCGGGCTTACAGATGAATACGAGCTGAGATGCGCGCTGAGGGCAGGCGCAGATGCTGTCGGATTCATAGTGGAGATAGAGCGCTCCAGGCATCGCCTCTCTGTGGATGAGGCCAGAGGGCTTATCAGAATGGTTCCGCCCTTCACAGCGAGCGTCGCCGTTGTGGAGCCATCTGGCGTAGACGAGGCTGTCAGGCTCGCAGGTCATCTCGAGAGCGATGCGCTTCAGATCCACGGCGAGCTATCTCCTGATGAGATAAGGGAGCTCAGAAGACGCGTTCCTCAGAGGATCATCGTCGCAGTGCCTCCCGGATCCGAAAGAGCTGTGGAGGTGAGCAGGGTCGCCGATGCGGTTCTCGTCGACACGCCGGTCTCCTCTGGTTTGGGAGGATCCGGCAGGACGCACGACTGGTCTGTTACAGCTAGAATGAAGTCGAGTCTCCACGCTCCACTGATACTTGCAGGAGGTCTGAGGCCAGAGAACATCGTTAACGCGATTGATGCGGTGAAGCCGTATGCTGTCGACGTCTCAAGCGGCGTCGAGACCGATGGGCGGAAGGATCCTGCGAAGATCGATGAGTTCGTGAGGAGGGTGAGATCCTGCCAGTGATGTATCCGGTTCTCATCGACGTCACAGACAAGATCAGCGTGGATGCGCCGCTCTCGCTCTACCTCTCCCTGAGAGATCGGCGGTATCCGTATCTCCTGGAATCTGTGGAGAAATCCGGCCAGAGGGCCAGGTTCTCGTTCGTCGGCGCAGATCCCTCCGCGGTTGTGATATTGAAGAACCGGGAGATAGAGGTGGAGGTATTCAACGGCGGGGAGGAGTTTCTCAGCCAGAGGCTCTCGGGATGCGCGGAGATCGAGGAGTCAAGCCACGGGATAAAAGGACGGCTGCTTCCGGAGTTCGATATGTTCGATGCCTTGAGAGCTGCAATACCGTGCCCGAGATCGGATGAGAGGAACTTCTTCGGCAGGCAGGTCTTCCTCGGGGGCGGCATCGGATATATTGCATATGATATGGTCAAGGAGCGGCTCGGGAGAGCGTCCACGTCCAGCACTCCTGATGCGCAGTTCGCGATAGTCGAGAGCACCTTCATCTTCGATCACCTCATGAGAAGGGTCTACTTCGCGGTCGTTCCAATGCTTCCCGGCGCGAAGACAGATCTGATCGAGAGGATCGAGGGCGTGGATGAGTACCCTGAGAATTCTGAGCTCCGCGGGAGGGTGGTACGTTCCGGGGATCCCGAGGAATACATGGAGGCGGTCGTGGCCGCAAAGAGGCACATAATCGATGGCGATATCTTCCAGGTGGTGCTCGCCCGGTCCACAGATGTCGAATGCAGGGATACCATAGCGCTCTACAGGAACCTCCGGAGGATCAACCCGAGCCCGTACACATACCTCTTCGAGTTCAGAGACCTCGCAATCGTGGGCGCATCTCCTGAGACGCTCTTCAACACATACGCCGGAACCCTGAGGGTCAATCCGATTGCAGGCACATGCCCGAGAGGCAGAACCCCTGAGGAGGACGAGGCCCTGGCGAGAGCGATGCTGAACGATGAGAAGGAGAGGGCCGAGCATGTGATGCTTGTGGATCTGGGGAGGAATGACGTGAGGAGCGTCTGCAGAGCGGGAAGTGTAAAGGTGGAGGATTTCATGTCGGTCTTGAGATACTCTCACGTTCAGCACATAGAGACCACCGTCTCGGGTGTGCTGAGAGAGGAGTGCGATCAGTTTGATGCAGCGCGCGCGGTGTTTCCGGCAGGAACCCTCTCAGGTGCGCCGAAGATGAGAGCCATGGAGATCATCGATGAACTTGAGAAAGAACCCAGGGGGATCTACGGGGGAGGCATCGGCTACTTCTCAGCTGATGGAAGCGCAGACTTCGCAATAGCCATCAGGAGCATCATACTCAAAGACAAAATCGCAAGGGTGCAGGCCGGCGCTGGAATAGTCGCGGACTCTGAGCCGGAGAGGGAGCTGGCAGAGACCGAGAGGAAGATGGGCGCGATGAAGCGGGCGCTGGGGGTGATCGATTGAGCCGGACGATCCTCTTCGTGGACAACCAGGACTCGTTCGTGTGGAACCTAGTGGATTACGTATCGCAGCTCTACCCGGAGACACTGGTCGTCCCGAACCGGATATCACTGAGGGAGGCGAGGGATATGGATCCGGCGGGAATCGTGATATCTCCAGGCCCCGGGCATCCGGCGAACCCCAGGGACATAGGGAGCTGCATCGAGATAATAAGATATTTTGGATCATCAGGCGTGCCGGTGCTCGGCGTCTGTTTAGGTCATCAGGCGATCAACATCGCGTTTGGGGGAAGCATATCCCACACAAGGCCGTTGCACGGGAAGGTCTCCAGGATAACACACGATGGTCAGGGCGTTTTCAGAGGCATAGAGTCCCCGCTGATCGGAGGTAGATACCACTCTCTGGCGGTGAAGACCCTGGCGCCTGACCTTGTGGTATCTGCAGTGAGCGATGACGGGGTGGTGATGGGGATAAGGCACAGGCATCTCAGCATAGAGGGGCTCCAGTTCCATCCGGAGTCTGTTCTCACTCCGTGCGGCATGAAGATCATATCTAACTGGGTGGAGGTGGTGGAGGATGCATCCGCTCATAGAAGGAATACTGAGCGCGACAGAGCTGCGAATGGCTGGAGTGAGACAGTCATTTGATCGCCTGGAATCCAGAGATCTCATAGGCTCTGCGATGTCAGCAAGAGACAGAGGCCTGATACCTGTGATAGCTGAGATAAAGCCGAGGGCGATATCCAGGACTTTGAGAGATGGCGAGGCCGCAAGGATAGCAAGGTTCTATGAGAGCATGGGCGCATGCGGCATCTCAGTCCTCACAGAGCCCACTTACTTCCTCGGCTCTATATCATCCCTTGAGGAGGCCAGAACCTCCACATCCATTCCAGTCCTCAGGAAGGACTTCATCATAGACAGAAAGCAGATCCGCGAGGCTGAGGCTGATCTCGTCCTCCTGATAGCATCCATAGCGGATATCGAGGATCTCATGGAGGATGTCAGGGCAGCTGGAATGGAGCCTCTTATCGAGGTTCATGATGAGCATGAGCTTGATAGAGCCGCAGATGCCGGCGCCACGATAGTTGGAATAAACAACAGGGATCTCAGAACCCTCGAGGTGGATCTGAGAAGGTTCGAGGCTCTCGGTCCTCTTGCTAGAGATATCGGCCTCTTCACCGTCGCCGAGAGCGGGGTGAGATCGAGAGAGGATGCGCTGAGAATGATGAGCGCAGGCGCTGATGCGATACTGATCGGGACATCGATAATGAAAAACCCCGCTCTGCTTGGGGAGATAACTGGAGCGAACTCCTCTCCGGCATGAAGACCGGAGTTTGCGTCCTGCCACTATCAAGGATGGGCAGGCAATCGGATGTTAGGAAAAGCAGGAAGAAGACCCCCTTAGAGAGGGATTCATCCTGATTTGGCTTCAGAGGCCCAGTCCTGCTATGCGCCATGACGGATGAATGTGCGCTTTGAGGCCAGGAGCATGCCGTTCAGGCCGCTGAACAAAAGCGGTGATGCCTTTGTGACGGCTGAAGGGCTGTGGCCGGAGAGTGAAGCGTGGCCAAAGGATTTTTAAGCGCAGCTGGTGCGTAGTGAGAGGCCATGCGGAGCTCCCCCAGACTTGTGATAGTTGGAGGCGGAATAGCTGGAGCGGAGCTGATCAGGCTGCTCGCAAATGCAGACCTGGATATATCGCTCATAGAGCCGAAGCACCAGATCGAGTGCCAGGCTTTGTATCCTGATTACCTCGCGGGTCTGGTCGGCATCGACGATATGATAGCACCGCTGGACGACTTCTGCGAGCGCACCGGCGCCCTGCACATCAGCGAGCGCGCGCTTGGGCTCGATGACGGAGCTGTCGTCTGCCAGAGGTCGCGGGTTGAATATGATATTCTCGTGATAGCCGTGGGGGCAGAGCAGAACTTTTACGGCGTGAAGGGCTCGGAGAATGCGTTTTCTGTGAACACATTTGAGGGTACACTGCACGCCCGGGAGTTCATAGAGCGCGAGAGCCCGGACAGGATAATGGTCGTCGGCTCTGGCCTCACCGGCGTGGAGGTCGCATCAGTCCTCGCCGATTCCCTGGAGTCAAACATATACATAGTGGAGATGCAGGACCGGATACTCCCCCAGTTCCCCGAGAGGATCTCCAGGCTGGTGGAGAGGATGCTCTTCGAGAGGGGCGTGAGCATACTCACATCCACTCAGGTCTCTGAGATAGAGAGGGACAGCATAACCTTCGCGGATGGCACAACACTGGACTGCGATATGACCATATGGACGACGGGCATAAAGCCGACTCAGTTCGCTGAAAACCTCCGGCTTCCGAAGAAGCGCGGCTGGCTTCTGGCAGACTCCTACCTGCGCGTTCAGGATGATATCTTCGCGATCGGGGACTGCGCCTGGGTCGAGATCGATCAGAAGCTTGCGACAAAGACGGGCATAGAGGCTGAGAGGCAGGCTAAGCACATGGCAGAGAACCTGAAAAGGATTATAAGGAGGAAGCCGCTGGCGCAGTACTCGATACTCGCATGCACCGAGAACCCAATCGCCCTGATATCCACAGGCTGCGGCAGGGCCGTGGGAGTATACGGGAGAACCTGCATAACAATCCCAGCAAGGCTTCTGAGAGCTGTTAAGATCTGGATCGATAAATCGATAGTCAGCAGGTACAAGTAACAGATGCTTGCATCATTGAGATCAACAGCTTTTGACGCTCAGGTTCCTGAGATGCCAAAGCCGACTCCTGTATTCGAGCCCACAACCTGCAAATGATTTCTGAAACGCTGCCGGCTCATCCCGCTGATTCAGCGGACCGGTAATCTCGTAGAGAGAGCCTACTGCCATTGATTGGATTTACCAGAGTTCGCATATCCGACGATTCGGCTCCATGAGCCACGCCGGGTATATAAGGTCAAAGGTTTCAGGACTAAACAGCGGCAAGCTTGACCGGCAAACCTTATATCTCTCCAGGAAGAACAATATTGCCAGGAGGCAGCAAGGTCTTGTTGTGCGGTTGAGAGGTGCATCCAATATGCCGTCCAGACGCAGCAAAGCGCAGATCATGTCAGATATACTGGAGATATGCATTGATGGGGCCAACAAGACGAAGATAGTGTACAACGCGAACCTGAACTTCAAGATGCTGAACTCTTATCTTGATGCACTCACAAAAAAAGGCCTTCTTCATGTCAGGAAGGGTCAGGGAAATGAGTATGTGACCACAGAAGAGGGCATCAAAATGCTCGAGACGTGCAGGAGCATATATCTGGAGCTCGGTCAGTAAGAGTGCCCTCATATCCTCATTCTAAGGCGTCTGGCTTGTCCCAGAGGCATATGTAACCGCTCATCTTGTTTTGCAGCCGTTGCTGAACACATTCATAGCTCCTCGGCTCAGAGGCCGAACCAACGCTCCAGCGGAAAAGTTGCAGAATGGAAAGAGAGCCTAAAAGAGCACTCCAGCTGCGTGCGCCTGTGGTGCAGAAATAATATATAGGATGTTCCTCAGCTGCCTTGCAGGTTCCCGAAGGCCCTGGCCACAACCTCGCTTATCGCTGGATGAATAACCTGCGATCTTGCCATCGGCGTGACATCCTGGTTCTCAGCGTTCATCAGATAGGTGACCTGCTGCACGAGCTCGGGCGCAGATGATCCTATGACGTGGAATCCAAGGATCCGCCCGCTCCTCGCATCGACTATCGCCTTGGCCATGCCGTCCTCATCCATAGCATATCCCATGGCTGTCTGTTTGTAGCGCGCGCGCCCGACAAGGATATCGTATCCACTGGCTCTAGCCTGCTCCTCGGTCATTCCGACGCCTGCGATCTGGGGATATGTGAAGATGGCATGTGGCACCGCATGGTAATCCACCTTCGCCTTCTCCTTTTCCCCTCTGGCAGCGCTGATGAGGTTGTGGGCCACTATAGATGCCTCATAGTTTGCGGTGTGCCTGAACATGTGCTTCCCGATGACGTCTCCCAGGGCCCAGATCCCTGGAGCTGTGGTCTCCAGATGCTCATTAACCCTTATCCAGCCGGCTCTGTCCATCTCAACTCCGGTCTTCTCCGGATGGAGCATATCGGTGTTCGGACGCCTCCCGGCTGCGAGGAGGATCTCATCACCCCTGAAGCTCAAGGTCTCTCCTCCGGATCTGTCGATCGCAGTCACCACCTTCTTTCCGTCCTCCAGGTCCACACGTATCGCCTCCATGTTCGTGTGGATCCGCATGTGCCTTGATAGCGCCCTGAGCGCCATATCCGATATCTCATGGTCCTCTGATTTCAGAAGCCTGGGGTTGCGCCCCACGATGGTGACATCGGTTCCCATCGCAGAGAAGAAGTGCCCGAACTCGCATGCGATGTATCCCCCGCCGAGGATGATCAGGCTTTCCGGCGGTCGCTCTAATGAGAAAACGGATACGTTATCCAGGTATCCCGCCTCGCTGAGACCTGCCACAGGTGGAACAAGTGTTCTTGCACCGGCTCCGATGACGATCCAGGGAGCAGTTATCTCGTCATCTCCCACCCTGATGACGTGATCGCCGACAAAAACGCCGGTGCTGCGGTACCAGTGCAGGAGCTCCTCCTCCCCGATCGCCTTCTCCATCTCCCCCCGCTCTGTCTCGATCAGATCCCTCATCCTTTTCATTATGAATTCAAAATCTATCGAGTCGACGTGGGCCTTTATCCCCAGCCTGCCGCCGTCCTCTATCACCCTCACAATATCAGCTGGATGTATCAGCATCTTGGAGGGTATGCATCCGGTGTTGAGGCATGTCCCGCCGAGAGGGCCGTGCTCGACCAGAGCCACCCTGAGGCCCTCAAAAACAGCCCTCTGCGCGACTATTAGCCCGGCTCCGGATCCGATAACTATGACATCGTATTTATCCATAAAGCACCTTCCTGGAGATATAATGCTGCGGGGCGCAGGCTGTATGCTAGCATCAATGTGCTAAGACGCAATGCCGCTTTCATGCTGACTGCTTCCTGAGAGCCCGCTATTTCGAGCCAGCGATCGCCTGCTGCAGTTCAGAATCTCACAGCTGAGATAATGTGTACAAAACCCGGAACATCGATCGGTTCTCCGCCCAGCTTAGATCCATCATCTCAGATACTTCTCCGGCTCCTTATCGAACGCCTTTTTGCAGCCAGGGGCGCAGAAGTAGTACTTCCTGCCCTTGTACTCGCTTACAAACTTCGCAGTCCTCTCGTCGACCTCCATCTTGCACACAGGATCTATCGCCATCTTGAACCCTCTTAATTATTTTTGCGCATCTGGTATATACCTTTTGAGCATCAGCGAGAGCGAGACGACCGTGACAGAGGAGAGCGCCATCGCGAGACCGGCCAGCTCCGGCCTGAACATTATACCGAATCCCGGATACAGAGCACCTGCTGCGACCGGTATCAGGGCTGTGTTGTAAGCAAACGCCCAGAATATGTTCTGCTTTATCCTGGACATCACCTTTCTGCTCAGCTGTATGCCTCTCACAACATCCATGAGGTCATCTCTTATCAGAACGATCTCTCCGGCCTCTATGGCGACATCTGTCCCTGATCCGATCGCTATCCCCAGGTCAGCCTGTGCGAGGGCAGGCGCGTCGTTTATGCCGTCGCCGACAAATGCGACCGTCCTGCCTGCCTGCTGGAGCTTCCTGACCTCAGATGCCTTCTCCTGGGGGAGCACCTCTGCATGAACCTCCCCGATACCGATCTGCTCTGCCACAGATCTCGCGGAGCGGATGTTGTCCCCTGTTATCATGACGACATCAAGCCCCATGCCCTTCAGCTTCTGCACCGCGGGTCTTGCTGAGTCCTTGATCGCGTCTGATATCGCGAAAGCTCCTGCTGCAGCGCCGGCGACGGAGACGAAGAGCACTGTCCGTCCCATCTCCTCAAGCGCTCGAGATCTCTCCAGCATACCATCAGGTATCCTGGTTCCGCGCTCCGAGATGAAGGATCTGTTTCCCACAGCAACCTCCACGCCGTCCACAATACCGACAACACCCATGCCGGGAAATGCGTAGAAGTCCCGCACCTCTGGTATTTTGACACCTTTAGAGACAGCCATGCGCACGATCGCCTCGCCGAGGGGATGCTCGGATCTGCTCTCGACGCCTGCCGCCAGCCTGAGGATGCTCAGCTCATCGCCCACGGTCTCAGTGACCTCAGGTCTCCCGACTGTGAGCGTTCCTGTCTTATCGAATATCACCGTTGTGAGCCTGTCTGAGACCTCAAGCGCCTCACCGCTCTTGATGAGTATTCCCAGCTCCGCACCTCTCCCGATCCCGACGGTCACCGCGGTTGGTGTGGCAAGGCCGAGCGCGCATGGACATGCCACAACGAGGACAGAGATCATGGAGGAGGTTGCGAACATGAGGACCCTCTCCTCAGGCATATACGATCGACCCAGAAAATACCATGCCAGAAATGAGAGCATCGCGATCGAAAGAACCACGGGTATGAACACGCTCACGACTCTGTCTGCGAGCCTTTGAATCTCCGGCCTCGATCCCTGCGCTTTATCGACGAGATCGATTATCTGCGCCAGGAATGTCTCCCTTCCGACGCGCATGGCGCGCATCTTCAGAGCTGCGTTCTTGTTCAGCGTGCCTCCGGTCACCTGTGATCCTGGCTTTTTAAGAACAGGAACAGGCTCTCCGGATATCATCGACTCGTCAACGTACCCTTCTCCCTCAATTACCTCGCCATCAGCCGGTACCCTCTCACCGGGCCTTATCAGGATTACATCCCCCGGCTTTATCATCTCCGCGGGTATCTCCCTCTCACTGCCGCTGACTATCAGGGTCGCGGTCCTAGGCTGCAGCGCTGCAAGCTTCTTGATCGCATCTGATGTCCTCCATTTCGCCCGGGTCTCCAGGTACCTGCCCAGGTTGAGGAAGGACGCCAGCATCACAGCGGTCTCATAGAAGATGAAATCGTGGGAGAGCACGCCTAATGTGCTGAGGACGCTGGAAACGAACGCCACACCGGTGCCCATAGAGTACATGACGTCCATGTTCAGGTTTCTGTTCCTGAGCGCCCTGTGAGCCGCCCTGAATATACCGCTGCTCACGTACACGAAGGCAGGGGTCGCCACGCACATCATCACTATGCTCATGGTGTGCGTCATCGGCGCGAGGTACATGAGCAACATCAGCAGAGCGCTCGCCCCGAATCCGACGATTATCTTCCGCATCCTCTCCCGGAGATCCCTGGCCCTGATCTCCACCTCCAGGCTCTCGGACTCCTCGCCAACCACGCCAAGGTACTGGTATCCAGCATCCTCTACTGCTCTCCTTATATCCTCCAGGCTGACGACTTTGGGATTGTAGGTGACGTATGCCTTCTCTGTGCTCAGATTCACAGTGACATCGGAGACGCCATCGATCTCGCGGATCGCATCTGCGACCGTTGATTCGCATGTGGCGCAGACCATCCCTCCCACCTTCACGGTTGCTCTTTCATTGATCACATCATACCCTGCATCCCTGATCGCACTCTCCAGCTCAGAGAGCTTAAGCCTGGATGGATCATACTCAACTTGAGCTGTCTCACTGCCCAGGTTCACGCTGGCGCTCTCGACGCCCTTATCCCTCAGAGCGCTCTCTATCGTCGATGCGCATGTGGCGCATGTCATTCCGGAGATCCTGATCTCTGCCCTTTTCTTCATCCTCTTCCCCGTCTGAGATCCTCTTTCATCCTGAGGTACTCATCCCTCGAGAGCTCTCCCCTCGCATACCTCTCATCCAGGATCGACTCCGCGCTTCTGCTTGGGATCTCATCTCTCTTAAGCAGGTACATGATGAGAAAGAGTATTCCGATCCACGGGAGCACGACGAGAAGCGCCCACAGCAGGCCGTTCATGTCCCTCGATTCTGCATCCCTGTAGACCAGATACGCTATGACGAGGAACACCAGCCAGTAGCCGAGCATCCATATTAAGGGAAACACACCCCATGTGCCCCACCACATGGGCCCCCAGTCCATCATATGATACGATATCATGATGCCCCACACCGGAAACTGCGCCCTCCGGCGATGCAAGAGCTGCAAAGCACAGCGAACTCCTGTCTGGCCTGAAGACCGGAGTCTGCGCCCCGGTACTCTCCATCACATGAACCTCTCGAACCTCTCCCGGGAGGCCTTGCATATCGGGCAGACCTCCGGGGGCTCGTCTCTGGCGCAGAGATACCCGCAGACCCTGCACCTCCATACAGGCTTTGAGAGCTTTGTGAGGTCGACGACCTGTTTCTCAGGAGATGGCCCTGGCTTGGATCCACGCCTCTCAGGCACCGGCCTCAGCTCAGCCTCACCCCTTGCGACGCGCTCAGAGACGTAAAGAGCGCAGTAGCACGCACCGTACTCCGTGAGATCCTGATCCCTGTAGTCGCAGGGGCAGATTATGTCGAGATCCTGCTCCCTGACCCCTGAGGGGAGCCTGCAGGGGCATGCCATGTATCCGAAGCGCTCCTCATTCGTGAGTAGGCCGCGAACGATCCCCATGACGAACGATCTGTCAGGGTTGAGATGATACCCCGCAGATTCGGCATCCTCTTTGAGTCTCTGATACAGTTGCTCCACATCCTCATCGCTGACCACTCACGATACCCCCAGAGCGCTCTTTATCTCCTTCTCCCTGTATCCGACGATCACCCTGCCGTTTGCAACGAGGGTCGGAAACGTGAGATCCGGATTGAATCTCCTGAGCTCATCGATCAGCTCCGCCCGCTCAGCGCCGCTCGTCAGATCCACATAAACGTAATCGTAGCCGACGCCCAGCTTGGAGAGAAGATCCCTGGTCTTTTTGCACCACATGCATGTGCTCAGCGCATACAGAGTTACACCACCAGCATCACGCCCATCGACATGTACCTTTCCCAACCGTATACCTCCACCTGATCTGCATACGTGATTGCCCCGGCATGCACCCAGCCAGATTCCGCTGGTGGGTGTGCATCCTGGTAAATGTGCACATCTTGAGATTTACATCAACTGTTGGACCTGCTGGCATATAAAAGCACTCCATGGGACTTCGCATCTTGGTAACTTCCCTGTATGGTTGCGGGCTTCCTGCACTTTGATTCATCTCGATCGCTTCTTTCAGGCCGTGTGGTTAGCAGTGATGAGAGCTGAAAATGCCGTGGTGGTGCTGCTCGAATGAATGGCTTTTATAGTACATCCTATCAGATACCCTGTGCAGCGAGGGATCAGCTGCAAAGAATGAAAACGGTGCAGGAGCATGCCTCTTTCGTCCAGAGTGGAGCTTCTGCGCCGGCGGGGTATCATGAAGCATTTTGTCTATGCAGTTGCAATAGCGCTCATCATGGGCATGCAGATCGTCTGCTCTTCCGGTTCTGATGATGTGCTCTTCCAGGTCTCCACGATATCCGCGCTCATGGATGGTGCTTTCGATGGAGCGATGTCGTTTGGAGAGCTGAGGGAACACGGGGACTTCGGACTCGGCACGTTCGATGCGCTCGATGGCGAGATGGTCGGGCTTGATGGTCATTTTTATAAGGTGATGGCTGATGGCTCTGTACATGAGGTCAACGATTCCATTCTCACACCATTCGCGGATGTCACATTCTTTGATGTAGATGAGGAGATTGCGCTCAACAGCTCAAACCTGAGTGAGGTGGAGAGTTACCTGGATGAGCTGCGGCCGACGAGGAACATATTCTACGCGATCAGGATCGATGGGACGTTCAGCCATATAAGAACCAGAAGCGTGCCTGCTCAATCCAAACCATATCCGAATCTCACGGTTGCTGTCATGAATCAGAGCATCTTCGAGCTTTACAACCAGAGCGGCACAGTCGTCGGATTCTGGACACCCTCATACGCGAGCGGGCTGAACGTTCCAGGCTACCACCTTCACTTCATAAACGATGAGAGAACATCTGGCGGCCATCTGCTCGATTTCCAGTTGATGAATGGAAGCGCATGCATCGACTACACGGATAGCTTCATGATGATCCTGCCGGATAATGAGGGGTTCCAAACAGCAGATCTTGGGAGAGGGGATGCAGGAGAGCTGGAGGCTGTTGAGAGCGGCGGTGCTGTGTTGGATAAGTCATGAAAATACGCAAGCAGAGACGATTTCAGGAATGCATGGAGAATAAACCGGAATCGATATCTGTAGACGTCATCACGGGAGGTTATCCAACACAGCAACGACGTGTGGATAAGCAAAAACGCAATAACTTAGGCGATTCGTAGCAATCGACCCCGCTCTTATGGCATCGGACAAGTATTAACAGATCCCGGGATATCGATTTCCTTGCCGACGTTGGTCAAAACAAACACATAAAAGGGAGCCGGCCCATCAAGATCAACTCAATGATGGTAGACCACCGGCCAGTGAGTGCCAGCGGAAACAGCTACCGTCCATAGCAGTGGCCGGTGGCCAGACCGATCGCATACGTACTCCGGGAGCTTATAAACATGGGATGGTAAAGCTGGATCGATCACACCAGCCTTATCGTCTCCAGGTTCATAGGAGCCGATGTCGGTATCCTGTACTTCTTGTAGATCGAGCTCGCGAGATCCAGGCAGTTGCTCTCGTCGCCGTGGTTTGTGATGATCCTGCTGGGCTTCGGATACACCCTTCTCACATACTCCATGAGCTGGTTCCTGTCGGAGTGGCCTGAGAATCCATCCACGGTGATGACATCCATGTTCATCTTGACCGTCTGCGTCTTCCCCTCGACGGTGAGCGGTATCTCCTTCCAGCCCTTCTGGATTCTTCTCCCCAGTGTTCCCTCAGCCTGGTATCCGACTATCACGAGCGTGTTCTTCTCGTCCGGTCCGAGACCCTTGAGGTACTCCATTATCGGCCCGCCGTTGAGCATGCCGCTTGTGGCCAGGATGACCGCTGGCTCCCCGTTTATGATCTCGTCCCTCTGCTTGGAGTTCTCGACCTGTACAAAGCACTCGGCGAGGAAGGGGTTTATTCCCTTGTGGAAGATCATGTCCCGAAGCTCGTTGTTCAGGTACTCGGGATAGCTTGTGTGTATCGCTGTGGCCTCGTAGATCATGCCGTCCAGGTAGACGGGAAACTCCTCGATCAGGCCCTTCCGTATGGCCTCCTCGAGAACCACCATCACCTCCTGGCTCCTGCCGACAGCGAACGCCGGTATCACCACCTTCCCGCCCCTGCCTATGGTCTCCCGCACGACCTTGAGCAGGTGGTTCTCAGCGTCCTTTCTCGAAGGCTGAATGCTGTTTGCTCCTCCATATGTCGCCTCTATCACCAGCGTCTCGAGCCTGGGGAAGCTGTTGACAGCAGGGTCGAAGAGCCGCGTCCTCTCGTACTTGAAATCGCCTGTGAATGCTACATTGTACAGGCCGTCGCCAATGTGAAAGTGCGCTATCGCGGATCCCAGGATGTGCCCTGCGTTGTGCATGGTGAGCTTTGTGTCAGGAGCTATATCGGTGACATCCCCGTAGTTCAGGGTTATCGTATGCTTCAGGGCCTCTCTTATCATCGATGATTCATACGGGAGCCTCTTGCCCTCGCGCCCCGCCACCTCAATGTAGTCCAGCTGTAGAAGCACATACAGATCTCTTGTCGGTGGTGTGCAGTAAATTGGCCCCTCGTAACCGTACTTGTACAGCATCGGGACGAGCCCGGAGTGATCGAGGTGTGCATGTGTTAACACAACCGCATCTATCTGGCTCAGCGGGTACACCTCAGGAACGTAGAGGTACGGCGTGGCGCTGTCATCCGAGCCCACATTTATTCCGCAGTCGATGATGATCTTCGACTCCGGCGTCGATAGAAGCATGCAGCTCCTTCCGACCTCCCTGCACCCGCCGAGAGTCGATATCCTGACCCACTGATCCTTCGACGCTATATCTCTGTGTATCTTCCTGCCGATGGATCTGAGTATGCTCTTACGCTCGGTCTGAACGGATCTCAGGTAGTCCTTGATGTTTGCAATTGTCGATGACCTGACCGGCGGTGTCCTCACAACCTTTGGCGTCCAGCCTATCAGCTTGGTTATCTCCCTGAGTGTCGCACCATGCCTTCCGATGACAAGCCCGGGCTTTTCAGCCTCTATTATCACCTCACCGGTCTCTCCATCGAAGTAGTAGTTTGTGAGAGCTGCCTCCTTCGGCACGACCTCCTGTATCCGCTTTATGGCCTCCTCAGGATCCATCAGCACCTTCAGATCCGGCCTGACCACAACCCTCTTCCGGAGATCCTTGGCCAGGGACCGTATGATCTCGCCGTCGTCAGCAAGCCGCCTCGGATCGTCCGTGTATATTACCAGCTCAGGGCCCTCGAACTCCAGACCTGTGACGTTAATGTCTGCAGGCAACTTGCTCTGGATCCTGCGCCTGAGCTCTGATAGAACATCCTCAACCGACAAAAGAACACACCCAAAAATAGATCAGAGAGATCTCACGATCTCCTCCACCTCGGAGGTTGGAACTTCCTCATATCTGTCCTTTGTGATCCTCACGAGAGCTATACCATTGCCCGAGGCCGAGTCGCGCTTCATGGCAGTGTGGACCGCCCTGACACAGAGCACCGAGCCATCCTGCATGCTTAGACCGGGCTTGTAAAGAGACTCCAGAACGCCGTATGCTATGGGCGAGCCTGAGCCTGTGGAGACAATATCGTGCTCCTCGATCTGCCCTCCAAGCGCATCGAGGGAGAATATCTTCGGCCCCATCTTGTCAACGCCACCGACCACGAGCTGCACCAGAAACGGGAAGTACCGGCGCGCGCTGAGGATGTTCGAGAGGAGAGATGTTATCGCTTTGATTGTGAGTGGCTCACCCCTCTGCATCCTGTATAACCTCGCCTCTGCCTGTATCATCCTCACAAGAGCCTGGGCATCGCCAACAACTCCTGCCGTGGTAAGCCCTACGAGGTCGTCGATCTGGTAGATCTTCTTAGCTGTCCTGCTGGCTATAAAGCTGCCCATGGTGGCACGGCTCTCTGAGGCGAGAACCACACCCCCATCACAGACTATGCCAACCGTTGTTGTACCTTTGAACGCCTCGACCATCTGGATACCTCGTACTAAAACTAGAAAACGACAGGCTCTCTTCTATGCCAGTCCATATATAAACTTTCTCATCCCGAGCTGTGGACCGCTGCGTCGCGGGTCTGATGCCTGCTGGCACTCCACTCGAAGATAGGAGTCGAGAGCGCAATGTTTCATAATTTTTAAGAAAAATTATCAAATATCTTTTTATAAGAAACTTCTTATCTGGTTTTTCAGGTGATTCTGTTGGCAATAGACACAGGGGATACGGCCTGGATCATGATCTCAGCTGCGCTGGTGATGCTCATGACCCCAGGCGTCGGCCTGTTCTACGGCGGGCTTGTCCGCTCCAAGTCTGTGGTCTCGATGATATCTCTGTCGTTCCTGGCGATATCGCTGGCGAGCATACAGTGGGTGCTGGTGGGCTACAGCCTTTCATTCGGCTCCGATATCATGGGCCTGATAGGCGGTCTTGATTTCATCTTCACGCGCAACGTCGGAATGAGCGAGGCCCCTCTGGCCGGGACGGTTCCGCATCTCGCATACATGATGTTCCAGCTGGTCTTCGCGGCCGTGACCCTCGCCATACTCACATCTGCGGTGGCCGAGCGGATCAAGCTCAGCTCCTTCATAGTGCTGAGCATCCTCTGGACCACACTGGTTTATGATCCGCTGGCACACTGGGTGTGGGCGGGCGGCTGGCTCGCGAGCCTCGGAGCCCTCGACTTTGCGGGTGGAACTGTGGTCCACATAAGCTCGGGCTTCTCCGCGCTTGCGATCGCCTTTGTGATAGGGAAGCGGGTTGGCTTCGACACCTACGTGCTGGAGCCGCACAACATACCCATGGCGATGATAGGCGCCGCCCTCCTCTGGTTCGGATGGTTCGGGTTCAACGCAGGCTCGGCGCTCACTGCTGGAGGTCTCGCTGCCAGCGCGTTTGTGGTGACGAACACCTCTGCAGCGGCAGGAGCGCTCGCATGGCTCCTGGGCAGCTGGGTCAGAGGGAAGCCGAGCGCTCTGGGCATGGTCAGCGGGGCGATAGCGGGGCTCGTGGCGATAACGCCTGCTGCAGGATATGTCGACACCATGTCAGCGCTTGTAATAGGAGCGTTCGCAGGGCTCATCTGCTACTCAGCTCTGCTCTTCCGCGTCAGCATCGGGCTTGATGAGAGCCTGGACGCCTGGGCGGTTCATGGCGTCGGCGGGCTCTGGGGAGCACTGGCGACGGGGATATTCGCAAGCCCCGCTGTAAACAGCTACTCAGGACTGATATACGGGAACCCGGATCAGTTCACAGCCCAGCTCATAGCTGCGCTGGCATCCGTGGCGTATGCCTTCGTGATGTCCTACGTGCTGGCAAGGCTGGTGGATGCCACCCTCGGTCTCAGGGTGACGGAGGATGAGGAGTATGTCGGTCTGGATATCGCAGTCCATGGCGAGAAGGCCTACGCGTGAGGGTTCAGGATGATGAAGATTGAGGCGATAATCAGAGAGGAGAGGCTGGGTCATGTGAAGGTGGCCCTCGAGGAGAAGGGCTTCGTGGCCATGACCGTGACGAAGGTGCTGGGAAGGGGCGAGCAGAAGGGCATCAGGCTCCAGTACCGCGGCGGAAGCATCGAGGTCGATATGCTCCCGAAGCTGAAGATAGAGATGTTTGTCAGAGATGAGGATGTGGAGACGGTCATGAGAACGATATGCGACTCTGCAAGGACCGGCAGGTTCGGAGATGGCAGAATCTTTGTCATGCCCGTCTTGATGTCTGGAAAGGTGAGGACCGGGGAGGTGGAAGGGAAGCTGCAATGAAAGAAGCGTGCCTGTGCAGGTACGCTTCTTCATCTTTTTCAGGAAGCCTCTCTGTCTGTCTTCTCATGTTCTCGTTTGGCTCATCCTGTGATTTGGCCGATTGGTACAGAAAAAGAGGCAGAATCTATTGTACCACCGACTGGAGTTACCAGAGTTTGCTGCCTCCGATGATTTGCTGTGTTGGATAACCTCCCGTGATGACGTCTCCAGATATCGATTCCAGTCTATTCTCCATGTATTCCTGAAATCGTCTTCTGCTTGCGGATTTTCATGACTTATCCAACACAGCACCGATGATTCGATTACATGAGCCTCCCCTGGATTTTCGGGCGTTCTTATGAGTCCGCAATTTAGAGGATTCTACAAGCCGGCTGCTGGAAATACTCCTTCATTCGCTGGCGAAGCATCGCGGAACCAGTGGCTCTGCAGGCATATGTAAGCCTCACGGGAAACTCAGGCTCTCAACTCTGGCCATACCCTAAAAACACTCACTTTATGACGGATGCATCTGATAAATGTCCAAGCCACAAAAATTATATGAAAATTTTATTTTTAATAAAAACAAAATCGATCTAATATTATTTATTAAAAATTTAAAAATTAATTAAATTGTTTTAAAATTTTAAATAATTTTTAATAAATTTTTTGTACTTAAAAAAGTTTAATTTTTAAAAACAAATTATTTTTGTACTAGATTATTATAAATTTTATCATATGTGGGCGACGAATTATGGGTTGAGTTCACTTGAGTCATCGATCATCTGGGGAGTGCGGAGCAGTTACAATATACCACACTAAAGCCATCATTATCATATGGTCGATTCATCGGATGGCCAGTCATGAAATCGATGTCTATCGGCATAATATCTCACAAATGCTGATGATCTCAATGATATGAGCAGACACCCACCTGCGAATGGTATGCTGAAGCTTCTGCTTTACTGAGATGGTGCGGCCCGAGCTCCCACTCCAGAAACTCACATGCGCAAGCCGAATTGTGTGCGCGTATCGGAGAAACATTTGGGTCTACCAGCATATATTCACATATCATATGGTATCGATCCTGATGCTCATCTTAGAAGCACCATTTTTGCGAGCTTGTTTATTCCACATGATATGTGAATTTGCCCCTCATGGTGCGTATACCCCTCCTTCACTGCACATAAAACTGCTCCAAGGAGGATTTCATAAAATCATATATCGCAATGCTCATATCATGTGTGAATAAAGCATTGCTGGGACATAATTTAATGTATAAATTATAAAATAAATCTTCACGACCTAACTAAACACTCAACGGGTAAATATAAATTTATAATATTATGTTCATCAATACAGATAACTTGAAATAAGACATATATTATTGTGTATGGTGCACATAATGTATCTTATATAGAAATATTAAAAACTATTATTTATATTCATATATTTCTTATGATAATCTTTTTTAAAGATACAATGTAAGTATTACATATAAATTTTAAAAAATTATAAATAAAATTTTTAAAACAAATTAAATTTAAGATATCTATATTATTTGATTATTTATAAAATTTTAAATTAACAATACAATTCTAATTTTAGAATTTTAAAATTGTTGGGCTGAACCCTCAAAAGTGAGAGTTTGTTAATGCTGTGTTGGATAAATTATGAAAAATCCGCAACCAGAAGACGATTCCAGGAACGCGTAGAGAATAGATCAGAATCGACATCTGGAGACGTTATCTCGAAGGGTTATCCAGCACAGCAGTTTGTTAAGATAAATCGTATTTTATAAATTTATGGTGAGATGCTTTCTTAGCCGCGACTAAGGCGATCTGCTAACTGCATCCCAGATACTGACTGCTGGCAACAAATCGCTTATATCTCATGAGCAATATCTGCCATTGAGGTGTGAGTCATGGTACGATGGAGCGCTGATCGGGGCCTGCAGGCGAGGATGCTTCTGACGATGTTCCTGCTCGCAGCTGTGTACCTGATATTCATCAACGTCATAATGGCCATGGGTGTTGGTATACAGGGTGTCGTCCTGATAATGGGCATATTCCTCTTCATCCAGTACTTCTACTCTGACAAGATAGCCCTGGCCAGTGTCGGCGCGCGGATCGTCTCTGAGAGCGAGGCTCCGGAGCTTCACGAGCTTGTGGGCAGGCTCTGCGCCATAGCAGGTCTCCCAAAGCCCAGGATAGCGGTCGTCCGCACAGATATACCCAATGCATTCGCCACCGGCCGGAGCCAGTCAAGCTCAGTGGTCGCAGTCACCACCGGTCTTCTCAGAAGGCTTGATAAAAGCGAGCTGGAGGCTGTTCTCGCACACGAGCTATCACACATCAAAAACAGAGATGTGGCGGTGATGACGATCGCGAGCTTCCTCTCGACAGTGGCATCTGTGATAGTCCAGAACATATTCTTCCTAGGCGACAGGCGTGACCGGGAGTCGGGCAGCCTCGTCGCGGTGTGGCTTGTCTCTCTGATAGTGTGGATCGTGAGCTTCATACTCATAAGAGCGCTATCCAGGTACAGGGAGTTCTCTGCTGACAGGGGCGCAGCGATAATCACAGGAAGACCATCGGCTCTTGTATCTGCCCTCATGAAGATCAGCGGAACCATGGCCAGGATTCCGAGAGAGGATCTCAGGAGGGTCGAGGGTATGAACGCGTTCTTCATAATTCCCACGGGCGCAATAGCGAACCTGCTGTCAACACATCCACCAATCGAGGCTAGAATAGCGGCTCTCGAGCGCCTTGAGAGGGAGATCCTCTGATGGGATTCCTGGACTTTCTTCTGGGCTCCACAAGGCTGCCACAGCCTAGGTCTGAGAGGCTCTTCGCCATAGCCACAGCAAGAATCACGCTCGAGGCGAAGCTGGGGCTGAAGCCAACCGGAAGCGCAGCGATCTGCGTAAAGCCCCTGGAGTCATCGGCTTACGAGCGCACACGCGCCGAGATCGAGGACCTGCTCAAGCTGGGATCGAGAGAGGCTGGCACTGCATACCGCCTTGAGAATGACAGCTACGGCTACCTGTGGGTTGTGCTCAAGGATCCGGATTTCGAGGATCTCGTCTCTGGAATCCACATGGTCGCCAGGAGCCTCACAGACAGCGGCCTCGGACAGCAGCTTCTGTGCGCTGTGTACCCGTTTTCTGATGGATACAAGGTCTACTGGATATTCAGCTTCAAGCTGGGCGCATACTATCCGTTCGTCCCATCCGGTGCATCCGGCCGGGATGGCGCGCTGGAGCTAAGGCTGAGGTCTGTTATGGCCGAAGAGCTTCCCATAGAAAAGGATGTGGAGCGGTGGTATCCCATATGGGAGATGCCGCTCTAATCCTCGATAAGACCCTGACCTCTGAATATGCCCCTCGCCTCCTCGAACGTCAGATCCGGAGGCGGGAGTATCAGATCGGATTTTACGATCTCCGTTGCGTCCAGCGGCTCGCACCGCTCCCTGACCAGCGAGACCATCCGGAGCAGCTCGTTCCGGAACCCCTCTCTGTCGCCCTTCTCCACAAGCTCCACGATGCGGTTGTCTATGGCGTTAAGATCCTCGATGATGGTGTCAGGCGCCCTGTACTGGCCCTCGCCCATGATCCTGATGATCATTTCGTCTCACCCCTGAGCCTGGCCAGCTCCGCCTCCACAGCGCTTGATGTCTTCACCTTAGAGAGCTCGCGATCCAGTGCATCCCCGCCTGTGTAGTCCTCGAGGACCCCCTTTTCCAGGAGATCGTCGAGAGCTGCAGCGCGGGCCTTCATCCCCTCGGTCTTCTCCTCAGCGCGCTGTATTGCAAGGCCGACGTCCGCGAGCTCCTCGCTTATGCCAGTCACAGACTCGGTCACCTTCACCTGTGCCTCCGCAGCTGAGTACTGCGCCTTTATCGCCTCCTTCCTTGCGCGAAGCGTCTCTATCTTCGTCGAGAGGCGCGTCTCTACAGCGATGAGCTTCTGCTCCTCGCGGTCCAGCTCAGCGATCTGCGAATCCAGGATCTCGATCTGGTTCTGCAGGGATACCTTTCTCTCAAGCGCCTGCCTTGCGAGATCCTCCCTTCCGGAGCTCAGGGCGTCGCGCGCCTTCCCTTCGAGCTGCTCCGCGCTCTGCGCAAGCCTGGCGCGCTGGAGCTCCAGGCGCTTCTTTGATGTGGCGACCTCTGCGATGCCCCTCTTGACGTTCTGGAGCAGCTCGAGCTGCTTTTCATAGGAGTAATCCAGCACCTCTCTCGGATCCTCCATCCTGTCCATTATCCTGCTCATCTTCGATTTAACAATCGTTCCCATCCGATCTAAAAGACCCATTCAAATCATCCTCTCTGAGCATGCATCACTCATATCTCACAGCCCGGGCGCGTCTCGAAGGGAAAACGTTATAAGCTGGACGCTCTATCAGACACCACGTTCGCGGGCTCGTAGCTTAGCCTGGCGGAGCGCACGGCTGATAACCGTGAGGTCACGCGTTCGAATCGCGTCGGGCCCATTCTTTTCATCTTTTTGCTATATCGCCCTCTATGATGGTGTTCATCACGTAATCAAACTCTATGCGGTCGCACCATCCGGCCTTCTCGAATATCCCCATGAAGCAAACGCCCATGACGCTTTTGTGAGGGATTCTGCTGAGAAGTTGCTTCATCTCCTCGATGCTGACGCCGATCTTCGGCATCGCCATTCCACCAAGGACGACGAGGACATCCGCATCAGGGGAGCATCTGTCTCCCAGCTCCATTCCGTACTCGGTGGCTATGACCCTGCGCGTCCTGTCCGCGCTCAGCCCGGGCACGAATGCCAGCCTCTTCTCCCTCACAGGATATCCAAGGAAGAGCGCAAACGGCGTGCAGAATCCAGGAGAGCCTATGAACGTGATGCTCTCGTACTCCTTCACCATGTCCCTGAAGCCATTCAGCATTCCACCAAGCCCTTTGACATCCTGTACCTTCTCCATACTCGAGACCTCACGTTAATATGTCATCCAATATTAGTATTATATGTCTCCCCTGCAATGCCAGCGGCGCCATAGCGCTGAATCACATATCGTCTCCGCTGTCAGCAAGTCATCTAAAAACAGTATCGGCAATCGACTAGATAAATGATTCTGGGTCGTGTACTAAGAGCATCGAACCCAGCGGCATGTGGTATCGCAGTATTTGTGATCTGTTGTGCCAGTGAATGCCGATTTCTGAAATTCCATTCATTGATTCGGATACACGACCCGATCCTGCAATGCATCAGGGTTCCAGGGCACTTGTGCAATGTGCTTGAGACGGCTGGCTGTTTTGAGACTGGATCTACCTATGATCTATCAGCTCTCCTCTTTCGCATCCCACACGTTGTCCTTGCCATCATCCTGCATGCTGATCTCGTTGTCTTTGATGTTGTTCCTCATGAAGGTGTTCCTGCTTCCGGTGCAGTGGATTCCGTACTTGTTGCCCTGCGCTACGTTGTCTGTGATCGTGTTGTTGTTCGAGAGGACATTTATGCCGGCGTTCCCGCATCCGCATTTCCCGGAGTTCGTGACCTTAAAACCACTCAGAGTCACATTGTCTGCGCTTATCGTTATTGCGCTGCCGATACCCTCTGCGTCTATCACGGGCATCCCCCCACCGGTGTCCAATCCGATAAGCGTCAGGCTCTTCGAGATGTACACATGCTCGAAGTATATCCCGCTGTGGACCTCGATGGTGTCTCCAGCATGCGCAGCGTTAATCGCCTCCTGCACGCTCGAGAAATCGCATCCCTCTCCGCATACTGTCACTGCCGTGGCAGGAAGCGAGGCGAAGGTGATAACGTACACGATCATGATGCACAAATGCAGCTTCATGCCATCACATCTCCAGCATGCACAACAAGCTTTATGTCTTAAAAGCATTTGGAGAAGAGAGCGACTTAGGGGAATTGTATGCGACTTTCGATGGAGTTGGAGCTGCAGGACGTGCCGGGGCAACTGCTCCTAGCACTGCAACCCATAAAGGATGCAAGAGGGAACATAATCAGCGTTGTGCACCACAGGGACAGGAAGACACCCAGGGGCACAGTGCCTGTGAGGCTCATCGTTGAGATGGACAGATCGAAGCTGGATGGCGTCAAAAGAGAGCTGGAGAAGAGCGGGATCGTCGTTGTGCGCGCAGGTGAGGAGCGGTTCATAGAGGAGGTCTCGGTGATACTTGTCGGCCATGTTCTCGACAGCGATCTCGGCGATACTGTTAGCAGGATCGACTCGACAGGGTATGCAGAGGTCATGGACCTCTCCCTCTCCATGCCTGGCGTTGATGAGCCATCCTCGGCGTACATGAAGATCAGGGCCACAGGAAAGGAGGAGATGCAGAGGGCTCTGAAGATCCTGCGTGATGTTGGAGCTCAGAAGAAGCTGCTCGTGATAGAGCCGGTGGAGGACGATCTATGAGAGAGGTCAGGATCTCGCTGATCGGCTACGGTGTCGTCGGTCACGGAGTTGTTGATGTCATCGGCAGGAAGCGCAAGATGCTCAGGGAGCTGGGACTGGATCTTAAGATCGTGAGCATCACAGATCACACAGGCACGCTGATTGAGGAGGATGGGATATCTGGGGAGAAGGTTCTCGCCCATAAGACCCTTCAGGAGATCGCGAACTCTGAGATGAGCGCGAAGGAGACCATAAGATCCGTGAACTCAGAGCTGGTGGTGGAGGTCACGCCGACGAACATAGTTCATGGACAGCCTGGCCTGGGCCACATGGAGGAGGCCCTCTCCAACGGAAAGCACGTGGTCACCTCAAACAAAGGCCCTCTTGTTGTTGCATACAATAAGCTGAAGCGTCTTGCCGATGATAACGGGGTGATGCTCAAGTTCGAGGCGACCGTCGGCGGCACCATGCCCCTGATCAATCTCATAGAGAGAACGCTCGTCGGGAACACCATTCTGGGGATACGCGGCATATTCAACGGCACATGCAACTACATCCTCACAAGGATGGCCGATGAGCAGTATCCGTTCAGCAGGGCCCTGGCTGAGGCGCAGGAGCTTGGATATGCTGAGGCAGATCCAACATACGATATAGAGGGCGTCGATACCGCTGCAAAGATAGTCATACTGGCTAACGCGATATTCAACATGAACGTTAAGTACAGCGATGTCCAGGTGAGGGGCATAACAGAGATCACGCCTGAGGCCCTTGCGCTTGCGAAGAAGCACGGCTATGTAATAAAGCTGATCGGCGAGGTGCCGGCGCTGACGGTCAGGCCGATGCTCGTGCCCATAAAAAGCCCGCTCGCTGTTGGCTCCACTCTAAACGCAGCTGCAATCTACACAGACCTCTCAGGGACGATAACGGTCACGGGTCTCGGGGCTGGGGGTGTGGAGACCGCAGCTGCGATACTGAGCGATATTGTGAGCATCTACAGGACAAAGCGGGTGGATGCGATATTCTGATGACAGGCTTCGCGAGATTCGCAGAGCTCTGCGAGCGGATATCACAGACATCAGGCTCCCTGGAGAAGACGGACATACTCGCCTCCTTTCTCTCAGATCTGGAGCCAGATGATCTGAGGATCGTGGCCGGCTTCGTCATGGGAGTCGTCATACCAAACACAGAGCTCGGCGTGGGCCCGAGCCTCCTCTACGAATCCATATGCAGGGCCACGGGTCTGAGCACAGAAGCGATAAAAGAGCTTCTCAGGACCACCGGAGATCCCGGGCTCGTCGCGTACAGAGCTGTTGAGAGGAGAAAACCGCTCACGCTTGCGGCCTTCTCCGGAAGTGATGGTCTGGATATAAAAGATGTATATCAGAGGTTTCTCTCGATAGCAAGGGCCTCCGGCAGGGGCAGCCAGGACATCAGGGTGAAGAACCTCCAGTACCTCTTCAGCGAGGCATCGCCGCTGGAGGCGAAGTATATAGCCAGACTTGCGATGGAGGACATGAGGATAGGCGTCGGCGAGGGTCTGGTACGGGATGCGGTAGCAAAGGCATTTGGAGCATCAAAGGATGATGTGGAGAGGGCGTACAACCTGACGAATGATCTCGGGCTGGTCGCAGAGCACGCGAAGCTCGGAAGGCTGAACGAGCTGGGCATAAGCATAAACCGCCCGATCAAGATGATGCTCGCACAGATCGGCGAGAGCATCGAGGCGTCGCTCGCAGAGGGCGCGACTGCTGTGGAATGGAAGTTCGATGGCGCCCGGGTCCAGATCCACAAGGATGGCGGAAACGTGAGAATATTTTCCAGAAGGCTGGAGGACGTCACATCATCCCTGCCCGAGATACGGGAGATCGTTAGAGACCATGTCAGGGCGAAAACAGCAATCCTCGATGGGGAGGCTGTGGCAACAGGCGAGGACGGGAGGCCGCTTCCGTTCCAGGAGATCCTGAGGAGGTTCCGCAGGAAGTATGGGGTCGCAAGTACAGCGAAGAGGATACCCCTGAGCCTGCACCTCTTCGACATAATTTATGTGGACGGGGTGAGCCTTCTGGATAAACCTCTGGAGGAGAGGCGTGGGGTTCTTGTCAGCGTGGCGGATCCTGAGATCATCGCTGAGCAGGTTGTGACGAACGATGTCTCAAGGGTGGAGGAGATCTACAGGGAGGCGCTTGCAGCCGGGCATGAGGGCGTGATGCTCAAGAATCCCGCATCTGTTTACTCTCCGGGGAAGAGGGGCAAGAACTGGCTCAAGATAAAGCCGCTTATGGAATCCCTGGATCTCATTGTGATCGGGGCTAGGTGGGGGGAGGGGAAGAGGGCGAACCTTCTCGGATCCTACAGGCTCGCGTGCATCGACCCTGATACAGGGGAGCTGAAGGACGTCGGCTGGGTCGCAACAGGGATCACGGATGAGATGCTCGCGGAGCTCACCGAGATGTTCCGGGAGCTGATAGTCAAGGAGAGCGGGATGGAGGTGGAGGTCCATCCGCAGATCGTATTCGAGGTCGGATACGAGGAGATCCAGAGGAGCCCGAACTACTCATCGGGCTACGCCCTGCGTTTCCCCAGGCTTATTGCGGTGAGGGATGACAAATCACCATCTGAGGCTGATACGCTGGAGAGGATCAGCGAGATATACCGGCTTCAGAGGGGCAGATCAAAAAAGTGAGGAGCTTTTAAAATGATCGTGAAGAAGCTGAACGAGCTGAGTTCAGAGGACCTGAAGGTTCTCCTTTCGAGAGAGATCGGAATACAGGACGTCCTGCAGAGGGTCAATGACATAGTGATGGACGTCGCAGAGAACGGCGATGAGGCTCTCAGGAGATACACGGAGCAGTTTGACGGGGTGCGAATCGAGAGCTTCAGGGTCTCAGAGGATGAGATTGAGGAAGCATACGATGCTGTTGATGAGTCCGTTCTCAATGCTCTTGAGATCGCAGCTCAGAACATCTATGCATTCCACGATGAGGAGCGCACAAAGGATCTCTGGCTCTACCAGGTCGCGCCCGGGGTCGTAGCAGGTCAGAAGGTCGTGCCGCTGGAGAGCGTCGGAGCTTACGTTCCCGGCGGTAGAGCCGCATATCCCAGCTCTGCGCTGATGTGCGTTATTCCCGCAAAGGTCGCGGGCGTTGAGAGGGTGGTCGTGTGCACGCCTCCGGACAGATCCGGCAGGATCGCCCCGCTAACGCTTGCAGCCGCGGATATCGCCGGAGCAGATGAGATCTACAAGCTTGGGGGAGCTCAGGCGATAGCCGCCATGGCGATAGGCACCGAGAGCATCGAGCGGGTTGAGAAGATAGTCGGGCCCGGTAACGTTTACGTCACCGCAGCGAAGATGCTCGTGAGGGGTAGCGTCGAGATAGATTTCCCAGCAGGCCCCTCAGAGGTTCTGATCGTAGCGGATTCATCTGCTGATCCTGAGTTCATAGCAGCGGACATGATCGCCCAGGCAGAGCACGATCCGTCATCCATAGCGGTCGTGGTCACGACCAGCGAGCCGTTGATGAGGGCGGTCGAGGCCGAGATCTCATCTCAGATGGAGAGGGCGGAGCGGAGGGACATAGTCCAGGCGAGCCTGGAGCGGTGTGCCATTCTCTTCGCAGAGAGCATGGACGATGCGATGGCGTTCTCGAATGCCTTCGCGCCGGAGCATCTGGAGCTGATGGTCAGGGATCCGCTGGATGCTCTGAACATGGTCAGAAGCGCTGGGTCTGTGTTTCTCGGGCACTACACTCCAGTCGCAGCTGGTGATTATGCAACAGGGACGAACCATGTGCTCCCCACAGCCGGCTATGCGAAGATCTTCTCAGGCCTGAACATAGATGCGTTCACGAAGAAGATATCCATACAGAGCATGACCGCTGATGGGCTTGAATCACTTGCTGATGCCATAATAAAGATGGCCGAGTCCGAGGGGCTGAGGGCACACGCGGAATCGGTGCGGATCCGGATGAGGAGATGATTGGCACCCGGGGCGGTGTTCTCTGGTGAGGCTCGCAGAGCCAGGCGGAAGCTCCATCGATCATGGGGCTGCGCTCAGTGCGTTCCGCTCTCCCCATCGAGGGGGCCTGCGTCCTCGAATCCCTGCCTCTGGCCTGTGCCCGCCATCCTGGTCAGCTCCTCCGGCCTGAAGAGCAGCCTGACCGCGTTCAGCGCGTGCTCCGCCGCCCTTTTCTCAGCAAGCCTGACCAGAGCGCGCTCGTCCTCAGCCTCGTCCTCATGTACGAAAACCTCTATGATATGCCTGTTCGTCATGAGCTGGGCCATTATAAGGCCTGTCGATGCCTCATGAGCGCAGACCTTGTCGATGGGCGCAGCGCCGGGCATACCCAGTGCGATGACAATGTCGCACCTGTGCTCCTCGATGAGCCGCTTTGCAGCCACGGGGAGATCCTTCACGCCCGGAACAGTGTACCTTACTATCTCCACGGACGCGTGCTTCTTTATCTCGCGAATCGCGGCCCTGGCCATGTCATACCTGGCAAATGTGGTATCTGCTATACCTATGCGTTTCATGGTGTGAGCTCCTGTACGGTGTTCTGCGGGCTTTCACACATTGCTGGCTCACTGCCTGGGTGTGTGGTGCCAGACAATGCTCTTGCGGGGAAGTTTATTCCCATGCAGGCAATTGATGATACGGTATTTATAGGCATAATACATTTGGACATCATAAATCAAGATCAGCACAAACCGCATACTGGAGACGCATTTTCATGAGCCTTTCATCAGTTGGCACCAGTCTGAAATCGCTCTGCGATTCGATGTCTGATAACGTCGCCTCTGCGGTGAGCAGCATAGCCGGAACATCGGGCGCCGGCTCACACATAAAGATTGGAGCTGATGGGACACCCACAAAGGCGATAGATCAGATCGCGGAGGAGGCGGCGCTCTCTCCTCTCAGGAAGTTCGGCAGCGGATTCAGGGTTCTGAGCGAGGAGATGGGGGAGAGCGTCATCGGAGAGGATCCAGCGTACTTCATCCATCTCGACCCGCTCGATGGCACATTCAACGCGATACACGGGATCCCATTTTACGCAGTTTCCATCTTCATAAGCGATGGCACAACGCATCTGGCATACGTGCGCGACCTTGTCAGGGGAACCAGGTACTACGCGGAGCCCGGGAGCGGAGCGTACCGTGAGGATTCTGCAGTGGATCGGATAAAGGTGTCAGGAACCTCAAGCCTCAGGGACTTCAGCATCTCCGCTTACACGATGCGGCCGAGGACATCTAGGATCGTGGGCGTTGGAGATGTTGTGAGAAGGATGAGAAACCTGGGGGCTGCATCGCTCGAGCTCTGTTACGTCGCAGACGGGAGGCTGGACGCCTTCATCGACCTCCGCGGCTCTCTCAGGGTCGTCGATGTGATCGCCGGGATCCTCATAGTAGAGGAGGCAGGGGGCACGGTCACAGATTCTCTCGGAGAGAAGCTCCACCTCAGCAGGAATATGTGGGAGAGGACGGACCTGATAGCTTCAAATGGTCTCATGCACAGAGAGATACTGAAGCTCGTAGAGGGTGGTACCCATTAGAATAGGCTTTGTCTCCAGGAACGATGCTGAATCGATAAGACTTGCAGGATCTCTCATAGACCACTTCAGGGACAGGGCTGAGATCTTCGTCGAGCCGGAGCTCGCAGAGCATCTGGGACTGAAGGGCACGCCGGTAGGGGAAATGGATGTTGATTTCATAGTTTCCATAGGCGGTGACGGTACGATCCTCAGGACGATACACAAGATGGAGGATCCCAGGCCGGTTCTCGGCATAAATATGGGTACTGTGGGGTTTCTCGTCGATGTCGAGCCTAAGGATGCGGTCAGGACCATAGAGCATCTGCTTCTCGGTTTTGAGGTTGATGAGAGGACCAGGATCGAGACACTGCTGCGGGGTGAGAGGCTCCCGCCAGCAACGAACGAGGTCGCGCTCATAACATCCAGTCCCGCGAAGATGCTCGATTTCGAGATAAAGGTCAACGGCTCTCCCCTTGAGAGGCTTCGCGCAGACGGCATGATATTCGCGACATCCACCGGATCCACAGCATATGCGATGTCTGCGGGCGGGCCCATAGTGGATCCGCATCTGGATGCGATAGTCCTGGTGCCCGTGGCTCCATTCAAGCTGTCAGCCCGGCCCTGGGTGATCCGCGGGGACAGCGTGATAGAGGTCGACCTGAAGCTCCCCGGAAAGGAGGCGCTGGTTGTGGTCGACGGACAGACGATGGCCACGGTCACGCACGGTGATGAGATAGTCATGCGGAGAGCTGAGAGGCCGGCGCGGTTCGTGAAGGCCAGCAGAGATGGGTTCTACGAGAAGGTAAAGGCAAAGCTCGTCTGAACAGCGATCGCAGTGTTAAAGAAGTGAGGTATGCGCGAAGCTGGAGATCCATTCATCTCTTAAACACAAAATCATGCCCATGCGCTTTTATGTTGTGAAGCTCGGCGGAAGTCTGATCGGATGCGCGAAGGAAATTGTCCGGAGGCTCTGCATTCTCGCTGAGAGCGGGTACGGTTTTCTGGTGGTTCCAGGAGGCGGCCCTATGGCGGATCTTGTGAGGGAGCTCTACGCCAGGGGCATGGTGAGCGACGAAGCTGCCCACTGGATGGCGGTTCTCGCGATGGAGGAGTACGCCTATCTCCTGGCAGACGGGACCGGCGCTGAGCTCGTGGATGATCCATCTCCATCGCAGGGTCTGCGGATCCTGAGGCCGTACAGGTATCTACTTGAGGACGACCGGGGGCTGGAGCACAGCTGGGACTACACATCAGACTCCATCGCTGCTCTTGTTGCATGCCGGCTAGGCTCGGACATGATAAAGGTGACAGATGTCGATGGGGTTCTGATTTCAGGGAAGCTTGTGCCTTATGTGAGAGCATCTGAGCTCATGGGGTTTCTTAGCTGCATGGATCAGGGCTCTCTGAGGATAATCGACTCCTGTGGGATAAGATGCTTCGTTCTCAACGGATCCTCTCCCGATGAACTCATCGCGATGGTGGAGGAGCTGCCTGAGAGGTGCCGCGGGACTGTGATCTGTAGCAGGTCGCTGGAGTGTTGCTGAGATCCTCCCGAGCGTTCTGCGAATCTCATATCAGGGAATCATGAGATTGGAGAGGCCCATCTCCGCGAATTATCGAAGAGCGGGATTGAGTCAAGTGGTGGATCGTCATTCTACGCCAATCCGATAACAGGATGAGCCACTGGAGAGCAGATCGTTGAGGCATGACAGAATCGCATGACAGAACCTGCACCAAATGGCATGAAATCATGATTCCATGCATCAGCGCGAACGATCGCCCTTCAGTGAGCGCACGGCGAATGCATTTTCCCGGCTTTTTGAGCGTGTGCGATCCAGATCGCAAAGTTTATAGCAGGACGTCAAGAAGGAGTGACCGGAGAAGCATGAAAGACGTACCAGAGAAGTGTATATCGTGCGGTGTTACCCTGCTTGGCACCGGAGGCGTCAGATTTCCATGTCCGAGCTGTGGTGTGATCATCGCCAGATGCAACAGATGCAAGAAGCAGAGCAATATCTACACATGCAAGAGCTGTGGTTTCACCGGCCCGTGAGGTGTTAAAGATGGGAACTGTAGCCGCAAAGATCAGGGTCATGCCTGAGAGCACTGAAATAGACATGGAATCGCTGAAGGAATCCATCAGGTCAGCTGTTCCACCATCCGCAAAGCTCCACGCAATGGATGTGCGACCGATCGCATTCGGCCTCAAGGCGCTGATAGCCGTTGTCCTGCTCGACGACAAGGCAGGCGGCGGGACATCCGAGGTAGAGGAGGCGTTCTCAAAGGTGAAGGGCGTGGAGTCGGTCGAGGTCGAAGAGGTAGGCCTCATCTGACCTCCCTTTCGTGGGCACGTAGATCAGCTGGAAGATCGCTACCTTCGCAAGGTAGAGGCCGCGGGTCCGAATCCCGCCGTGTCCATCAGGTTTTCGAGCTCAACGTGGGTTTCCAGCAGCCTTGCCATCGACGTGAAGATGGATACGCTCTTATCCATGATGACTTGCCAGAAGAGGCACGGCCCAGCTATGCGTTCTTGGATAATGAATGTGTGCCTTCAGCAACCTGCTTGCGCGATCTCTAAGTTGCTGAACACACAAGAGCGGATAGATAATCGAGCTGAGGTGACTTCCTCTCCGGCCTGAAGGCCGGAGCTTCCTGTCTCATTGATCTGTTTCATCCGGTATCTCCACAGGCTCTACCCCTCAGTCCGAGGGTGAGAATGTTTAATGCCGCGTTGAGATCCCGATCAAGCCTGAGCCCGCATCGCGGGCACTCGTGGACTCGATCCTTCAGCGTTTTCGGTACGATGATACCACAACCTGAGC
>NZ_JASFYM010000013.1 GCF_030055635.1 Methanothrix sp.
CAGAAGGTGGCGGGGAATGGTGTTATTGACATAAGCACATCGATCGTGGACAAGAAGATCGCTCTCGAGTACTACAACGTGATGGCCGGCGACGGCGATTTCGAGCTCGACTCCGAGCACCTGCTCTCGGAGAACGCGAGCAAGCTGATGAGACCAGGGCCTTCCAGCAATGTGAGTGATAAGAAGCCTCTCAACCTGTATGAGACATCGAAGATGACCTACTCAGGGAGCACACCGCTCGTCGGTGGCAAGTACCTCCACTCCAAGGCCTTCTACGGAGGCATCGGTGCTGAGGTGCAGGAGGTCTTCGCTGTAACGGAGATGGAGAAGGATCAGACCGTGTACTTCGCATCGACTGATCCCACAGGCCACTGGACCGAGAACCCGCTGAATTCGAGTGAGAAATGGGATGATAAGGCCAAGAACAATCTCAAGTACAACGTGAGCCCGACGCATCTCGTCGGATTCGAGACCAGGAACTACTTCAACGGCACATGGGGCACCGACTCCAAGTGGCACAAGATATTCTACAAGGACATAAAGGATCACCAGTCGTTCACAGGCACATTCGAGGTCGAGAAGCTGATCAAGTTCCACGAGGCGCCGTTCGCTGAGGAGAAGCCCAGCCCGTGCGCAGGCGTCGACTGCTGATCTCCTCTCTTTTTTTTTTTGAGGTGGTTCCATTGATCTGGATTCTGATCCTGGCGCTGATAATTCCAGCATCAGCGACGGTGGAGGAGAGCCCGACAGGCCCACCGTACACAGGTGACTCAGTGTATCCATCGTACCCATCGAGCTCTTTTGCCGTTCCCTCTGCTCCCCCCGCGCCCATCGCTCCCGGAAAGCTTGCCGTCTACGTGAGGCAGACCGGACCACTCCATGAGCGGGACAGGGAGTACACGACTCCTGGGAGAACTTTAGATTACATTGTGACCGTGAGGAACGAGGGTTACACGAACGTGACCGCCACCCTCACAGTCAGCCCTGAGACCTGCGGCATGGACTGGTTCAGCTGGACCTCCACGGAGGTGTTCATACCCGCCGGCGGCGAGGTCTCGGAGCCGCTGCAGGTCACGCCGGCCACAAACGCGCTTGGCGGGGATTACAGGTTCAGGGTCACCGCGACAGCACCAGGCGCAGAATCCTCATCGTATACAGGAAAGTTCAAGGTCCAGGGATTCGATTACGCATCCGAGACGATGATCAGCGGGAGCGGCCAGTTCCAGCTCAGCAAGGATGTCAGGTCGATGAACTCGGGGATAAAATCCAACAAGGACGTCTACTTCAGCGGCAGCGTCGAGGCGCTGGTGAAGAACGAGTACCTGGTCGACCGTGCTAAGGGCAGGAATCCAAACTTCGAGGAGCAGGACGCTGTCGATGACTACGTTGCTCTGGCGCCCGGGGACACGCTCATGGGGAGCGAGAGCTTCAGAAGCTCCATAGCCTTCGGCGGTATCGGCGCGAAGGTGAGGGAGAGCTACAACCTCCAGGCGATGGAGTTCAAGAACCAGAACTTCAACCTGTACCAGACGGGCACTCTGGGGAGAAGCGCCGAGTTCAGGACAGCCGACAACTTCACAGGCTACCTCATGCTCGACGCACGGCAGTCCAAGCCGGGACAGAGGAGCATGAAGGAGCACGAGGAGTATCTGGGGTCGTTTGAGATAATGCGCAAGATTCTGTTCAGAGACCAGCCGCTCAGGAGAGGGTGCATCGGCGGTGCATGCGACTTCATGGAGAACATAAATCTCAGGCTCAAATCGAGCTGATGCCCTGCGGGGCGTCGGCAATTTTTTATACCCATTTTCAGGCGCCCCCATTGAGACACCAGCGGGGTTCTTCTGGGTGCTGATTTTCCCAGAGCCTCTGAAATCGAGCATCGGCTTTTGAAAACCAAAACCATTTAATAGATAAAAACCATCTGGCAACAGACTTTCAGTCTTGTGGGTGTAGAATAAAGAGGTGATTCAATGGCATTACAGCCGACGCCCGTTGATATCGGGCTATTTGCGATAGTTCTGATTGTGCTCGTTGGTCCATTCATGGTGAGAAAGATAGAGCACAACCTGGAGGCGTTTCTTTTCGTGATGGGCGTGCTCGCAGTGACCCTATCTGGATTCGAGAGCAAGGAGGTTCTTGAGCAGATATACATCAACAACCCTGAGGCAGTGGAGAAGATAGGCTGGCACATGGAGCTCGTCATGGAGGCCATAAAGGAGCCGATCATAAAGGGCATCGTGCCTGCTGTCCTGGTTGCGGGTCTGCTCTTCCATTATGGGAGAACAACTGCTCAGAGGGCCATGGCCAGGATCCTTGAGGTAGTTCCCCTGAAGGTTATTGTCTTCCTGATGGTCGTGATACTCGGCCTCTCGTCAAGCATAATAACCGCGATCATAGCATCCCTTCTCCTAGTCGAGCTCGTCAACTGCATGCCTCTTGACAGGAAGACGAAGATAAACGTAGTGATCATCGCGTGCTTCTCGATAGGCCTCGGCGCTGTTCTCACTCCTGTAGGCGAGCCGCTCTCGACCATAGCGATCACCAAGCTTCAGGGCCCGCCATACAATGCTGGGTTCTTCTTCCTCTTCAACAGGCTCGCGGTGTACATAATTCCAGGCTGCCTGGCGATGGGACTTCTCGCGATGTTCTTCACAGGGAAGGCGGCGAAGGAGGCATGTGCAGTTGCAGCTGAGGAGGGCGCAGGCCTGAGGGACGTCTTCGTCAGGGCTCTTAAGGTCTACATCTTCGTCATGGCGCTGCTTCTCCTGGGCGGGGGCATGAAGACCGTCATAGATAAATACCTGCTGACAGTACCGCCCCAGATCCTGTACTGGGTGAACATGATCTCTGCGATCCTCGACAACGCCACACTCACTGCAGCTGAGCTGAGCCCCTCGATGGATATAGTTCAGATCCAGGCTGTGCTGATGGGACTCCTGATATCCGGAGGCATGCTGATCCCCGGGAACATCCCGAACATCATATCGGCAGGCAAGCTCAACATCACGAGCAAGGAGTGGGCGAAGCTAGGCGTACCGCTCGGCCTGATACTGATGGTGCTCTACTTCATCTGGGTATTCTACATACCGTTCCACATAGAGTTCCATCTGTAATTTCATTTTTTATTTATATTTGCTGTCAGATACCATCTTCCCTTCTTTCCCTTCATGAACTCGATCGCATCGTGGTACGAATCGAAGCTCCAGCGCTCTCCGGTGCTGAGGTTCACCAGGAGAACCCCTCCCTCAGGCTTCACGTTTAATGATTCTATCTCATCCCTGAGCCGGCTGTGCTTTCTGTACATCGCATCCTCCAGCGGCATGACGTGACTCAGACAATTTTGTTAAGGCTCAAGATCTCTCCGTCGGGCCGCGCAGAAATTCACACGATCTTCGATGGCTTCCCCTTCGAGATCACATATCTCACAAAATCCACTGACGGAAACTCATGGATTGAAGTGATGAAAATCATGCCCTCGCCGTACCTGCCCGCGCACAGGACCGGTCGCCCTGCAGGGTCCCTGGCGAGCACCTCGAAATCCGCTCCGGGCTCCAGGTATCCGTCGCAGTCACCCGACCCGCCGCAGAGCGGCGCCTCTTCGCAGGAGAAGTTTATCTGTGCAGCCTCGGTGTACTCGCCCCTGTATCTTATCGCGAGCGGCAGCCAGTCATAGTCGTGCTCCGGAACGAGCGGGCCGAATACGACGATGACGCCACCGGAGCGCACGAAGTTCTTTATCCCATCCCTGCAGGCTCTCAGGTGTCTCAGGGCTCTTGAGTACTGCTGGTTCGCGAATCCAGTCGGGATTATCAGAGCCCTGAACCTGGGGAGGAACGGACTGCATAGCATCTCAGGTTTTATGAAGTGAACATCAGCACCCGCCTCCTCGAAGAGCTTCTCGTAGAGAAACGACCTGTCGCAAAGGATCACCGCATCTGGCATGTGGTACCGGTGCGCGGGTACGGTTAAAAATGTTTCACCAGCCCGGAGCACTGGTTGGCATGGCGCGACCCGGATCCGCTCTTCTGATGCTCAGCGATCGCGACTAATAGACCTGCTGCACAACAGAATCCAGCCGCGCAGAAACGGCCAGCGCTGGGCAGTTCCAGAGAGCTGTGGAGCCTGATTCCCTCATCTCTGATTCATCAAAAAGAGAGGATCACTTTGGAGGAACCACGTAGTTCCATCTCCATACCTTGAAGCCAGCTGCCACTATCAGTATGAATATCGCCAGCACGATCAGGGACTGCAGGTATTCCAGAGCTGTAGCTGTATCCATAAAACCACCGCGTGGATGTACCAAACTGATCGCTGATAAACATTTTGGTGTCTGGGGGAGTTGTGGCGTGTGACCTCGCTGGGTGGCAGCTGGCCCCATGGAATCACGCATGCGGTCGAGCTGCGGTTTCTGTGGGCTTCGAGAATCAGCAGCTTCCTTTCGCTCATCCTTCTGGTGGATCCCTCGACCCGTTCAGGTAAAGCGTCTCAGCAAACTGGAGGTAGCTGCACATCGGCCTTCCCACAGGGACGATCCTGAGCGATGCCCGCCCCTCCTCGATAAGAAGCTCTGCCACCGACGGCGGAGAGAGCCTGGGGGAGGTGGGGCTTCCGGGGCATACCATCACCCGCCGCCCATCGCGCTCGAAGATCGGCCTGTGGAAGTGGCCGAAGACGAGGAGATCCACATCCATCTCCTTGGCCATCAGGGCTATGCCGGGGGAATCGGGCGAGTGGGATGGCCTGTGGATGAGACCCACACGCATCCCCTCAACATCAAGCCTCAGACGCTCTGGAAGTGTCCTCCTTACATCCGGATGATCTGAGTTCCCCGCCACTGCGTGCGTCTCCCCAAGAGTCTCAAGATCTGTGTAGACATCCATGCTGACGAGATCGCCCGCATGGAGTATCATGTCATATCCGGACAAAATCTCCAGGAGGCTTTCCGGAATGTGATCAAGATGTGTGTCAGATATCAGTAGTATCTTCATGATGCCTCAGCATGAAGAGAGGGCTTCAGCCACCTGTTACACATGAAGCCTGCGCATCCCGGCCTCGACTATGCCCAGGAACTCGGCGCCGACTGCGACGACGCTGTTCGTGAATATGGATGTGTTTATCTCGAATATCGGGTATCTGTACTTCGTGAACTCGGATACAAGCCAGCTTGTGGTGCTTCTATTGCCCTTAAAAAGGCTCTGGTAGTCCTTCTTCACGGGTATGAAAACAGCATCATCGAGCCTGCCCTTCTCCCTCACAAGCGCCATCAGGTTCGACTCCCTGTTCGCCGTGATCGGCATAACGTCCGCGCCGTTCCTGAAGGCGTTCCTGGCGCCCTCAAGCGCCTCGTAGGTGTTGCCTCCTCCCGTTATTGGTATGTACACATCCCCTATCTGGAAGCTCGGCGTGTTGAAGTCCCGCTCCCAGTAGCTTATCTTGTTCAGATGCGTGAACCTCATCTCGAATGCCCTTGCGACGAGCCCGGATCTTCCGACTCCGCCGATGACATAACGTCCCGATCTGGGAAAGAGCCTGCCGAACCATCTCTCCAGATGCTCCTGGTCCATACCGGCTATGAGCCTTCCGTTCTCCTCGAAGTCCTGTATTGTGGAGCAGTACTCGGGACATCTATCATCATGGTGACCATCCAGCCTGGCCTGTATATCTTTGAAGAGAGCATTGAGGAACGCCAGGACCTCGAGCTCGAACTCGGTGCCCAGTGGCGATAGCCGGGAGCGCCTCTCCTTGTCGGTGCTGTACTTCGTCCTCCCCTCTATCACGAGTATGGTGCCGTTCTCGTAATCCTCCACGAGCCTGTATGCGGTGCCGTTCCTGTTGGCTGTGATCAGCTTGATCTCTCCCTTCTGCCCTATGACATCCTCGATGTACTTGTTCACGGACGGGGTCTCTCCAGAGCCCGAGACCGCTATCCCCAGATTCATCTTTCTCGGATTGAAGTGTCTCTGGACGGGATCCTCCAGGGTGCACGGGAAGACGTTATCGAAGTGGTTCTGGAGGAGCTGAAGGAAGCTGTACAGCGAGAGCGCGCTTCTGCCCGCAGCGAGCCCGTAGACGAACTTGTTTCTCTCTGTATCGCTGAGAAAAGATGCCAGCGACTCTGAGAAGGCTGCGACCTCAGACATATCGAGGCGAAGCAGCTTCTCCAGAAACCCGCACTGTAGCAGTGTTGCCTCCCTGAATATCTCGAACAGGCTGGACATGGTGGGTCGTGATATGAGAAGGTCTGAAGATAAGCTTTTCCGGTGCTCAGAGGTCAGAGAAGATATCAGCCATATGCCCTGTGCGGCATGTGAGAGATCTGCAGGACGCACGCTGCATCTCAGAGACAGAGCGTAACAGGGCGCAAGCTCCTGTCTACACTCCGGAGATGAGGTCACAGGAGCATATGGGCACCGATCAGCTATCGCTTGCTCCTGCGCCTATGCAGCAAGGGGAAAAACAAAGGCAGATGCATCTCTGACCTGTTGCTCTGCATCCTGCACATGCCCGGGATGGATCTCTCCTGAGGATCCATTCAGCTTATGACCTCTCCCAGCGCCCCCATGCTTCTCGCGAGCGCGATCTCCTGGGCGATTCTCCTTCCTGTGGATAGGCCTTTCTCTATTAGATCGGAATACGGCGAGCCGCTTATGAAGAGGTTCGTGCCGGCGACGATTCTTGCAGATATCTCGAAGACCTTGAAGTCCAGGTCATCCGTTACTATCGTCTCGAGGCTGAAAGGACCTATCATGCCGCCGAAGAGCTCTATCGACGTCTCGACGACCCTCTCTCCCAGATCGAAGACCTTCGGAAGAAGCGACTCCCTAAGAACAAGCGGCAGATTTCCTGTCACCACAAAGCTCGGGTATATCCCCGCGGCCTCGAGCTCGTTCACGGATCCTATCCTGAAGATCTCATCAGCGTTGGATTCCACGCGCCTGTCGATCCCGAGCATGTCGAGCGTCCCTCTCCGCAGACGGTAGCCCTTCTCCCTTATTGGGGAGTAGAAGAAGTGGATGTAGTACCTCGTTCCCAGGATGAACTCCTGTATTGTGTATTTCTGTCCCCTCTGGATCTTCGACTGGAACTCCTCCTTGTTCTTGGCTATGAAGAAGCCCTTCCCGCCCTTTGCGCCGTGGTACTTGACTATGACAGGCCTGTCTATCAGCTCTGCGCTCTCGAACCTCATGGGGACGTTCACACCCGCCCTCAGGAGCCACTCCCGCTCCATCTCGCGGTCGCTCTCCCAGGCGAGGCACCTTCGATTCCCGAATGTCGGGACGGGCAGTGCCTCGAAGTTCTGGATGCCGAGATACTCGACCATCGAGCCGTGTGGTATTATTATGGCGTTCTCATCGATCAGACGGTCGCTCTCATCCAGCATGCCCTTATAACTGTCCAGCGACAGAAACGCATCCGGCTTTGCAAGCGGGAAGGCATCATAGAACCTCGGAGGCGGCCCTATGCATATGCCGAGCGTCCGGAAGCCCTCCTGTTTCGCGCCGTGAAATATCTGGAGGCTGCTGTGTGAGCAGACCGTGGCTATGGTGATGTTCTTCAGATCATACCCTTTCAGTATCTCCAAGATCTCCTCTTTCGAAATCATGACTACGACCTTTTCTCCCCTCGATTCAATCCTTTGAAACATGCAGGTTGGCGTCCCACTAGATAATCTCTTCGTTTGGGGAGCGGGAGTATGGAACATCCCGGCCTGCGCATGAGTCCTGGACTTTGGTTGCATCCACATGACCGAAATCTTCAGGGCATCCCTGACACCAGATACTGTTTTATATCTTGATGGAAAGAGTGAACCAAAAGAAAATAGTTGCCACTGTGTGGTCCTGATGAAGCCCATTTACCTCATGCTCATTGTGCTGCTTCTGAGCGGGATCGCCTCCGCCCAGCTTAAGCCGGATCGGGAGCGTTTCGATATCGAGATCCACCCTGGAGAGGTCATACACAAGACTCTGACCCTGACAAACACAGGTGAGGAGCCGGTATCGAGGATAAGAGCCACCTCTGTGGGTGGGGATGCAAAGGATATGATTATGATCGATATACCGAAGAAGAAGATCGATCCGGGCGATGATATGGATGTGGACATCTTTTTCATGGCACCTCCTGAGACGAAGCCCGGACTGTACACGGGATTCTTCTACATCTTCGATGAGACTGCGCCTCCTGTTCTTCCGATAGCCATAAGCTTCAACCTGAACGTCATCGAGAAGGACAGCTACAATGTCGGGCTCTACATAAACGATGCCAGGGAGGCAGGCGGAGAGGTCACCCCTGATGAGCCTGCGGAGTTCGATCTCGAGGTGAGAAACACCGGCAGGTTCAGGGATCTCATCGAGATATACATTCCCGAGGTTCCCGAGGGCTGGCACCCGAAGCTCTTCGATGGGGATAAGGAGATAGATCTTCCATACTCGCTCCCGCTCCCCTCCGGATCGAGCCGTGTTCTGAGCCTGGAGGTCGAGGTGGATGAGAGCGCAAGGAGCGGGTCAATGAGGATCGTGGCAGAGTCACAGGGCAACAGATCGAAGAACGCAAGTGTTGCTGTGAATCTAGATGTCGGGGTTGTGGTCAAGGGTTACAATGTCAGGATAGATATCCCGAAGCGCGTGGTCGTGAACAGGAGCTATGAGGGAAGGATGACGCTCTTCCTGGAGAACAACGTCAGGGTGATGGTCGATGCCATATCAGATCCATCTCTGCTGATCGTGCCATCGAGCATGGTTCTGGACATCAACGGCAAGCTCGGATCCGCGAACTTCACGCTGATCGCGACAGAGCCCTCTGGATACGCGATAGTCTTCAAGATGGTTGATTCGAACGGGGTGCCGTTCCCGCCTGAGATCGTGTATCTGGAAGCGATAGAGCCGTCTGGATTCGCGATGATCACATCGACTGATCCACGGTACACGGCGATGGCCTCTCTGCTATCAGGAAACAACACGACCGTGCCTGTGATTCAGGTCGAGGACAGGGTGAGCAGGGATATCAGGGACAGGCTTCTCCCGTACAGGGATCTGATCATACTGGGCGATGAATCTGTTGTAAGCAGCAGGATCGAGTCTGAGCTCTCTGGCTTCAACGTCTCGAGGATCGCGGGCGCGGATCTCGCCGAGACCTCCTGGATGTTCGCGGACAGGATGTGGTCAAACCAGACTGCAGTTGTCGTCTCAGGGCCAGGCGAGGTGGATGTCTTCAGATCTTATCAGATCGCGAAGCGCTCAGGTCTTCCACTGGTCGTTTGTGGCGATGAGCTCACCGATTCGATCAGGTCGTCTATTGAGAATATGATGGCGAGGGGCCTGGAGAAGGCGATCATCGGGAGCGGGGTGAGCAGTTCAGCGGTGGAATCGCTCAGGGCCATCGGCCTCACCACGGAGGTGTCGTGATGCGCGCCATATGTATAGCAGCAATTCTAGTGCTCCTGGTATCCCAGGCAGGCGCCGTGTTCGAGAGGGGGGCGAAATCAGATTTCGATGAGATGATACTCGTCGGAGGACAGGACTGGCATGCTGTTGTGGCATCCGTGCCGCTCTCGACATGGAGTGAGGATAACACCACAGTGGTGAAGCCGATGCTGATACTCCCGAGGGAGGTGAAGACCGGAAGGCGCCTCGGCTGGGTGGAGGGCACGGATCTCGAGAGGTACGGCATGGATGCGATCCTGCAGTCCATGACCTCGGGCAACGTCTCCGCGATGATAATCCACGGCTCAGGCGAGGACGTCAAGACCCTTGTCAAAACAGCTCAGAAGCAGGGAATCAGGGCGTACATGACCGTATCCCTGGAGCCGGAAAAAGATGAGGAGAAGTGGACGACGACCACACCGGTGGAGGCGAACGACTCGACCCTGGCCGGAATGATCCGCGATGCATTCAGAGGTGTCGAGCTCAGGAAGAGCGTGGAGGAGGGGAACGATACAGAGATCGGGGGATACTCTCTGGACGCAAACGGAAACCGTGGATCTCTCCTGTGTCCTGTGAATCCCAATGTCAGAGAGGATCTCTACGCCAGGATCGAGGAGATCATAGATGATTACAAGGTTGATGGCGTTGTGCTCTACAGGTTCGGCTTCGAGGGAGCAGACTACTGCTTCTGCGATGTCTGCAAGGAGGAGTTCTACAGAGATACAGGGCTGGACCTGACGAGGATAAGGTCCTCGGGATACAACTATCAGAAGTGGCTCTCTTGGAGGGAGCAGAAGGTCCTGGAGATCGCCCGAGAGGCGCGGAACATAACCAGAAATCTGGGACCGGTCGAGCTCGGTGTCGCCATAGACGAACCTTTTGACAAATCGAAGGGCTACAATCTCTATGATCTCTCCAATATCTCAGACTTCGTCGTCGTGTCCTCGGTGCCGGTGCAGGATGCGGAGCTTGCCGCAAGGGTGACTGATACACCGATATATGTGAGGCTCAGCGATGATTACGTCGAGTACATGCTCTCCACGCAGAACGTCGAGGGTGCGTTGAACTACATCGAGAGTCTGGTAAGAGCGGCATGCGATGGTATTGTGTTCGAGTACAACGTCGTTTACACGCCACTCTGGTCGGAGCTCGAGCCGCCCTCGAGGGCCGCGCAGTGGTTGATAAAAGAGCTCGGCATGAGGACGCTTGGCATCGGAGATGTCTCATGGGCATGCAATGATACCTTGAGATACAACAGCAGCGAGGAGCTCGCAGTGCTTGTGAGCAGCCGGTGGAGTTCATCTCCAGGAGCGGTTCTGGTCGGGGATAACTACACAGCTGGGATCCAGGCAGCGACAATAGCCTCTTACCTGAACTGGCCTGTTCTCTTCTTCACCTCCAACATATCGAACACCACGCTCTCGGAGATCGAGAGGCTGGGATGCAGTGATGTGATCATCACAGGAGATGCGCCATCTGCTGTGGTCAAGAGGTTGGAGGAGATAAACGTCACAGTCCACAGAGGCGATCTGGATCTCCTGCTGAACGAGATGAAGGCGCGCAACGATTCTGTCAGATCCATAGTGCTGACAAACAGCCATGACATATCCCTGATACCCCCAAAGCCGGAGAGCAGAATAAAGCGAGCCATCGTCAGGGATCTCTGGGTCACTGTTGAGATGACGCCCGCGAGCATACCCTCCGAGGAGGCCGGTGAGGTTGTGAGGATGAACATAACGCTCAAGAACACCGGCACGGAGCCCCTGGAGGGGATCAGCCTCGTCGACATGTTCGCTAACGGTCGTTATGTGAGAATGCCGATATACTACAAAGGAAAGCTCGCGATAACCGATCCGATATCCAAAGAGCCATCTGATCCGGCAGGCGCATTCTTCAACGGCTCGATACTCACATGGGACCTGGAGAAGCTTGAGCCAGACGAGTCGGTATCCCTGAATCTGGAGGTGGTGGTGTTACACCCGCTGGATGCCGGCTGGGTGCAGCCTCTCGACAGGGGCATGACCGTCAGGTACACCGGCCTGGAGGATAACGTCACGGTGAAGACCGAGAACGATGGGCCGGTCTCTGAGATCACGTATCCGGGAGAGATGCCCGTTGGGACCGCGATAGTCACATGGAACGTCACCGAGCCGCACACCTACACAGCCCTCCGGCTCTTCAGCCCGCACGGTCTTATCGGCCACGTCCGGTTCAGTGCCAGCTCCAGAGGATACCGCGCGGTGCTTCCGATGCCCGAGCCTGGAAGGTGGCTATTCAACATCGAGGTTGGAGGCGGCACAGAGTACCGGACGAAGAACATGAGCATAGAGGTGAAGTCCACGCTGCCGCCGAACAACGTGACGGCTTTCAGCCACACAAAGATACCGAAGCTGTCGCTGGCATCGATGCAGGTCGCAGCTGCAAAGCATGCCATTGTGATGGATGTGGTCAGGGACCCGCAGTACGTGGATCCGAAGGATGTGGAGGAGTGGCTGCGCGAGAGCGTGGAGGAGATGGAGCTAAAGCCGGAGTACCTCCTTGTGGTTGGAGACCCCGGAGCACTTCCGTTCCCGACCACCGGCGTGAAGCAGGAGTTCGAGGGGGATCCCTTCTCCTATGATGTTTACAGGGACTACAGGATAGACATGGACGATGACAACTACACAGAGGTATCTACAGGTAGGTTCATAGGTCTCAGCGTTTACGACGTCTCGCAGATGGTCGCCAGGACGCTGAGCTACGGGAGGCTTCAGGGCAACTGGAAGAACACATCGCTCGTAGTGGCCACGCCTGTGGAGTGGCCGTGGAGCCCTGTACCGATAAGGATAAAGGAGTATCTTGCAGATGCCGGCCTCAACTCAAGGGACCTGCGATGGGAGGAGGCGACCTTCCAGAGGGTCTCGGCGTTCCTGAATAATGGTGTGGGCATAGTCCACTTCGATCACCATGGCTCTGAGAAAGGCTGGGCCCTCTCGAGCTGGGCCATGACAGACTCGTTCCTCGATGAGACCCAGGTCAAGCAGTTCATTCTCGCTCCGCAGTTCACGACGAGCAACTCCTGTCTGAGCTCACGCCTGAAGGGGTTCACGATCAACGTGAGCGGCACCGAGATGTACATACCCATGAGGCTCGACGACTCGATAGCCCTCGCGTTCGTCAGGGCTGGCGCAGTGGGCTATGTGGGCTCATCCGCGCTTGTGTGGATATACGTCTCAGAGGACTACAACAAGCGCTTCTACCAGGCGCTGGTATTCGAGAATGCAACCGCCGGAGAGGCGCTGAGCCGGGCTGAGAACCTGTACATCATGAAGATGAAGGGTGCGGAGAAGATATCCTTCGAGAGGATAGAGGAGATGCTGCCACCCTGGGAGTACTCGATGAAGGAGATGATGAACCAGACCGCGAGCAGCTTCATGCTCTTCGGCGATCCTGAGTTCAGGCCGTATCTTCCAAAAGTGCCGGAGCTTCCGTACAGGGTAGATGCGGTGGCGGGCAACGATACCGTTTCGGTCTCCGTCTCCCCGATCTCAGAGCAGGCCACGGACTGGCTCTACTGGCTCGGCGTGGACAGCACCGACGGGGAGGTCAGCCTCAACGCGCCCCCTGCGATCGTAGCGGAGGTGCTGCTTCCAAGGGATGCAGAGGATGTTGTTGTTAAGGAGGGTTCAAGGGTCATATGGCATACGGAGGATGTCTCAGGAGAGCACAAGCGTGTGATGTGGCCCCTCATCAATCCACGCCTCGGAGATACGCGAAGCTTCTCAGTGGAATACCGCGTAATCCCCGAGGAGGTCCAGATCATAAACATCACAGCCGGCTGGAACGCGGTCTCCATCTACGTCAAGCCAAAGGATCCGCGCGTGGAGAAGTACATCAAGGGCAAGCCGTACCGCGGTATATTCACGGTGTCTGATGACGCGTGGAGCTACTCGCTGAAGGACTCGGCGATTACGAACATAACGGCCCTCGAGCCCGGAATGGGCTACATAATCGACAGCTACGATGATTTCACCATTAAGATATCCGGTAAGCCTGTTGAGCGACCTTACAGGCTCAAGCTGAGACCCGGCTGGAACCTGATAGGGCTGCCTGTGAACGAATCGCTGGCTCCCATGAACATCACCGTCAACACAGAGCACCGGCGGTACAGCTTCTCCGAGGCTGTCGAGAAGGGACTCATCTCAGCATTCATGTGGAAGTATGAGGATGACGACTGGAAGCCGCTGAAGATGGATGAGCAGATGGAGCCGGGGAGGGCGTACCTGATGGAGGTCACGAAGGAGTGCAGGCTGGAGTTCAGGTGAGTTCATGGGGCATACATCCCCACACAGGAGTCTGCTCGTATAACTCCTGCTGGAGGACAGCGGGCGCTTCTCTATTCAGTCGGATCAACAGCACCGAGCTCTGCATCTTATGCTCACGAGATGCTGAGGCAATTCAGAGAGTCTGGCTCCCGACCTACAAGAGCACAGGAGACTCATCGCCACACTGTCTGCAGCATAAATTTGCCGGACGCGCGCATCGGATACTAAGACTTATAAACCATTGGGTGGCAGGTAGCAGGTATCAAGCTCATCGGAGGAGTATTATTTGGCGCGAAAACCTGGAAGCATGTACAGAAGGATCGAGCGGCCTTACACGCGCAGGGAGTACATCGGAGGCGTCCCTGGGAGCAAGGTCGTTCACTACGACATGGGGAATCTCACGGAGGACTTTCCCGTGAAGCTCTCTCTTGTAGTTAGAGAGCCATGTCAGATAAGACACACTGCACTTGAGGCAGCAAGGGTTGCTGCAAACCGTTATCTCCTTAAAACACTGGGCAGGAACGATTTCCATCTCAAGCTAAGGGTCTACCCGCACCATGTCATAAGGGAGAACAAGCAGGCGACAGGCGCAGGCGCGGACCGCGTCTCCAGCGGCATGCGTCGCGCATTCGGGAAGCCTGTCGGCACAGCGGCCCAGGTCTACCCTGGACAGCGGATATTCACGCTGGGTGTGCACCCGGAGCATATCGAGGAGGCCAAGACGGCTCTGCGAAGGGCAGGTCACAAGCTGCCCTCGCCGGTCCAGATCATCGTAGGCTCCTGAACGGTGACCAGGCTTGGAGGACTATCTAGCGGGACTCGAGCGGGCGATGAGGTCCATGCCCGCCACCAAGGGCACAAAGGAGAGGTTCCAGATCCCTATGCCCAAGATATTCTACGAGGGCAAGACCACTGTGCTTGACAACTTCGCATCAATAGCTGACGCTCTTAACAGGGATCCGGATCACCTGATGAAGTTCCTTCTCCAGGAGCTGGGCACCGCGGGGAAGATCGAAGGGCATCGCGGAGTATTTCAGGGGAAGTTCACAGAGCAGGCGATCCAGAACCAGATCGAGGCCTATGTGGATGAGTATGTGATATGCACAGAGTGCAAGCTCCCTGATACGCATCTCATAAAGAGCGATCGCGTTCTTATGCTGAAGTGCGACGCGTGCGGAGCCCACAGGCCGGTAAAGAAGAGGAAGGCCAAGGCGGTCGTGGCGAAGGATGTCATAGAGGAGGGCGAGACCTACGAGCTCAGGATCGAGTCCGTGGGAAGCAAGGGTGACGGCATAGCAAAGGTGGACAAGTACCTGATCTTTGTGCCGAACACATCGAAGGGCGAGATCGTCAAGGCCAAGGTCAAGAAGATAAGCGGGACGCTTGCTTTTGCGGAGATCGTTGAGCGGAAGGGCAAGGCATGAGTGATAAGAGGATACACCTCAGCTTCACAGACAGGCATAAATACAGGATGGAGTTCGAGCCGGCCGAGTTCTGGAGGCCTCTCGCGGATGCCTATGAGGGGGTAGAGTGGTCGGTAGGCGATGACTGCCTCTCTGTGGTCGCGGAGAACTACTCGTACCTCCTGGACCTGCTGGTCCATGCCAGGCAGTTCTACCTCAGGTCCATGCCGTTCGAGGAGCGGTTCCGGTAGCTTTCGACCTCCTCTCCGGCCCGAAGACTAAAGCCTGCGTTTGTGGTTCTCTCACATCAATGAGATCACCGGCATGCGACCTCTACGGCTCCTCTTTGAGGGGATGGTCCTGAGGCTTGTTCTCCAAATCCCTTCAGCCGGCTTCTACAGAGCTTCTTTGTTTTCCCGGGGTCTGCGCCGGCAGCGTCATCCGGATAGTTATATTACCCAGGAGATCCACATGCCGGCATGGCCTGTGGTCTTTACACTTCGGATGTGGGGATACCATGATCACCATCAAGGATGTCGAGCACATAAGCTGGCTTGCCAGCATCAGGATCTCCGAGGAGGAGAAGGAGGAGCTTGTCGCGCAGTTCAACACGATCCTGGAGTACTTCCAGCAGATGGATGAGGTGGATACAGAGGGTGTCGAGCCGACATACAGGGTTGTGGACCTGGCAAACGTCTTCAGGGATGATGTGTCAAGGGACTCGCTCTCACAGGAGGAGGCTCTGAGAAACGCGCCGAGAAGGGAAGATGGATACTTCAGAAGCCCGAGGATAGTGTGAGCATGCTATTGCAGCTTAAGGATGAGATCAGGTCAGGCTCTGCTGAGGAGTATCTCCATAAACTCTTCGAGAGGATAGAGCGCAGCAGGCTGAACGCATTCACCACGCTTGCGAGGGAGAGCGCCCTCGAAGCGGCAAGAGAGTTCGATGCCAGGCCGTGGAGTGGTGCGCTCGCCGGGATTCCGATCGCGATAAAGGACAACATCTGCACAAAGGGCATAGAGACGACATGCAGCTCCAGAATACTCAGAGGATTCGTACCACCGTATGATGCCCATGTGATAGAAAGGCTCAGGGCGGAGGGCGCCATAATCATCGGGAAGACGAACATGGATGAGTTCGCCATGGGGACATCGACAGAGACGAGTTGTTTTGGGCCGACAAGAAACCCCTGGGATCTGGAGAGGGTGCCGGGGGGATCGAGCGGCGGATCTGCAGCAGCTGTTGCAGCGGGCGAGGCGCCATGCGCCCTTGGTTCTGACACGGGCGGATCTGTCAGATGCCCTGCATCCTTCTGCGGCACGGTCGGGCTGAAGCCCACCTACGGACTGGTCTCGCGCTACGGTCTGATCGCCTATGCGAACTCGCTCGAGCAGATCGGGCCGATCACAAAGACCGTTGAGGATGCAGCCCTTCTCCTGGAGGTCATAGCAGGCCACGATCCAAGGGATTCCACGTCTGTCGCCTCTGAAAAGAACTATCTCGATGGCATGAATGGGGATATCAGAGGCATACGCATCGGTGTTCCGGAGGAATACTTCGGCGAGGGTGTCGATCCGGGGGTGGAGCGGGCTGTGCGGGACGCTGTCTCAGTTCTGGAGGACCTGGGCGCGAGCTGGATGAAGATAAGCCTGCCGCACACGAGGTACGCGCTGCCGGCGTATTACATAATAGCGATGTCTGAAGCATCATCGAACCTTGCCAGGTTTGATGGGTTGAGATACGGCTTGAGGGTCGGCGAGGACAGGGACTGGCACACGACATTCTCTGAGATCAGGGCTGAGGGATTCGGGAAGGAGACGAAGCGCAGGATACTGCTCGGCACGTATGCCCTCTCCGCCGGCTACTACGGGCGGTACTACCTGAAGGCTCTGAAGGTGAGGACTCTCATAAGAAGAGATTTCGAGCATGCGCTTAAGGAGGTCGATATCATAGCATCCCCCACGATGCCCTTCCCCGCCTTCAGGATCGGTGAGAGGATAACGGATCCACTATCGCTTTACATGTCAGATGTGTTCACCGTTCCCATAAATCTGGCAGGAATTCCCGCGATATCAGTGCCATGCGGCTTCTCGGATGGACTTCCTGTAGGGCTGCAGCTCATGGCAAGGCCTTTCGACGAGGCTCTGCTTCTCAGGGTCGCCAATGCCTATGAGCAATCCACTCCGCATCATCTGAGAGCCCCGGAGGTGGTCTGATGGACGATGTGATAATAGGCCTGGAGATACACGTCCAGCTGAACAAGCTCAGGTCGAAGATGTTCTGCGGCTGCTCTACGGATTATCACGATGCACCTCCGAACACTCACACATGTCCTGTCTGTCTGGGCCTTCCAGGCTCGCTTCCTGTCATCAACAGGAGGGCGGTCGAGTTCGGGATAAAGGTCGCACTCGCGCTGAACTGCAGCATAGCAGAGGAGACGATGTTCTACAGGAAGAACTACTACTACCCGGATCTGCCAAAGGGATTCCAGATAAGCCAGTACGATTATCCGCTGGCCACCGGCGGGTATGTCCTGATCAAGGGTGATGATGGGCAGGAGCGGAGAATAAGGATAACCAGGGTCCACATGGAGGAGGATCCGGGAAGGCTGGTGCACGCGGGCACAATAGACCGAGCAAGGTACACCCTGGTCGATTACAATCGATGCGGCATGCCGCTTCTCGAGGTCGTCACAGAGCCAGATCTCCGGTCCCCCAGAGAGGCGAGGCTCTTTCTGGACAAGCTCAGGACGATCCTGGAGTACCTGGATGTGTTCGATGGCAACCTCGAAGGTGCTTTAAGAGTGGACTCGAACATATCGCTAGCAGGCGGGGACAGGGTGGAGGTCAAGAACATCTCGAGCCACAAGGGCGTGGAGAAGGCGTTATCGTACGAGATAACGAGACAGAGGAACCTGAAGCGGAGGGGGATTGAGGTCGTCCAGGAGACCAGGCACTACGACGAGCTCCGCGGAGTGACGGTATCGATAAGAACAAAGGAGGAGGCCCACGACTACAGGTACTTCCCAGAGATGGACCTCGTTCCTCTCAGGATCGCTGACTGGGTTCCCAGGATAAGGGCCGAGCTTCCAGAGCTTCCGGATGCGAAGAGGGAGCGCTTCAGGGAGCAGTACGGCATCAGCGATGATCACGCGAAGTCCCTCACCTCTGAGATAAAGGTCGCTGACTTCTACGAGTGGGTTGCGGCTCGAGCCGACCCGAGGCTTGCTGCTGTTTGGATCGCAGATGTTCTTAAAGGGGAGCTGAACTACAGGGATCTGACAATTGATAGCTTCAGGAGAGAGAGCATGCTCGAGATAGTCAGGATGCTCTCCGAGAAGGAGATCACAGACGAGATCGCAGTCAGCCTGATAAGAACCATACTCGACAGGGGCGGATCGCCCAGGGAGATCGTGGAGAGCATGGGCCTGAAGAGGGTGGATGATGATTATGTCGTCCAGGCGGTCAGGGAGGCGGTTGCTGATTCACATGAGGCGGTCAGGGACTACCTGAGCGGAAACGCGAGAGCGATAAACTACATCGTAGGGCAGGTCATGAAGAGAACAAAGGGCAGAGCAGATCCATCGGTTGCACACAGGCTTGTGAAGGAGGAGATCGAGCGGCAGAGCCGCTGATCCGCTCGACCCCTTCTGATGAAATGTTGGTCGCCATTCTCAGAGCGCCGAGCCGCTTTTTCCCCTGACACCACACCGGACTCTGCATCACAAATCTTTAACATATAATCCTGACCGTCACCCTTATATCATGATACTGTGTAACATGCTGTCACTGTACATTCTTTGGGAGATCTGCAAAGAGGGTGCCGATGTGCTTGGAATAGATGATCCTTGGATATGGGGAGTTTATATTTTATGCATTTTGAGCACAGTTCTGTGTGTCTCATACGGCATCGCCAACTGGAACAAAGGCGAGGAGCTTGAGAAGCAGGAGATCATGGAGGAGGCTTCCTGGGAGGCCCAGGAGCTGGAGATGCAGGAGAAAGAGCTGGGCATGTGATAACCATGAATCTGTTACTTCTCAACGTGATAGTTCTGGTCTATCTGCTTGTCACACTCTACCTGGGCTACAGGGGCTGGGCGACGACCAGGGACACTGAAGGGTACATGGTGGCGGGCAGAAAGATCCATCCATACATAATGGCGATGAGCTACGGGGCAACCTTCATCAGCACCTCTGCGATCGTGGGATTCGGTGGGATGGCAGGGCTCTTCGGCATGGGTCTCCTCTGGCTGACATTTCTCAACATCTTTGTGGGAATATTCATAGCGTTCATAATTTACGGAAAGCGCACCAGGCGGATGGGATATAACCTGGGGGCAATGACTCTTCCAGAGCTCATGGGCAGGAGGTTTGACAGCCACTTCATCCAGTGGTTCAGCGGGCTTGTGATCTTTCTCGGGATGCCTCTCTATTCATCGGTTGTCCTGATCGGAGCTGCCAGGTTCATGGAGACGACGCTCTCCATAGACTTCAACCTCGCGCTGCTTCTCTACTCCATCATAATCGCCGCCTATGTGGTATGGGGTGGCCTGAAGGGGGTCATGTACACAGACGCGATGCAGGGCACAATAATGTTCCTGGGGATGATATTCCTTCTCATCATGACCTATCTCCATCTTGGAGGTGTGACAGCTGCACACCAGGCGCTAACAGACATGGCAGGCCTGGTCCCACAGAACCTTGCGGCTCAGGGTCACAGGGGATGGACGAGCATGCCAGCGCTCGGAAGCGCATGGTGGTGGACCCTGGTCTCGACCGTGGTTCTCGGTGTGGGTATTGGGGTTCTGGCGATGCCGCAGCTCGCGGTGCGCTTCATGACGGTGAGATCGAGCAGGGAGCTGAACCGTGGAGTCCTGATCGGGGGCGTTTTCATACTTGCAATGACCGGCGTCGCATTTGATGTCGGGGCACTCTCAAACGTCTTCTTCTACACCACACAGGGCAAGATAGCGATAGAGGCCGCAAAGGGGAACGCGGACAGCATAATACCCGTTTACATCAATGCGGCGATGCCGGAGTGGTTTGTGTACCTCTTCATGCTGACACTCCTTGCAGCCGCGATGTCCACATCGAGTTCCCAGTTCCATGCCCAGGGCACTGCGATCGGCAGGGATATCTATGAGACGCTGACAGGGAGAAAGGGGACGGGGTCAATACTGGTGACCAGAGCAGGTATCATAGCTGCAGTGGTTATCGCGGTCGTCCTCGGATACATACTTCCTGAGAACATAATCGCCCGGGGAACTGCCATATTCTTCGGACTCTGTGCGGCTGCGTTTCTCCCGATGTACACGTGCGCCCTCTTCTGGAGGCGTGCCACAAGAGCGGGCGCGATCGCAGGGCTCGTGACCGGAACCCTCTCAAGCGTGCTCTGGATGGTCTTCGTGCACAAGAAGGAGGCCGAAGCTCTGGGCATATCCAGATTCATCTTCGGCAGGGATGTGCTGATAACCCAGATGCCCTGGCCGGTTGTGGATCCCATAGTCGTCGCGCTCCCACTGGCATTTCTCGTCACGATCGTTGTGAGCATGCTCACGAGACCGCCGGACAGCTCGCATATTGAGAGATGCTTCAAGGGCATCAAATAATTTTATATTTTATTATTTTCTTTACTTAATTGCGAGCTGTTCTGTGTCTGAATTTTTATTTCTGAACATTGTATTTCAGTATGTTAACACTGTGATGCTTTCCCTGGAAATCTATTAATACCCTGAGATGCTCTAAGCTCCTGAATGCAGAGGAAAAGGCCTTTTCATGTTATGATCATTCCCACTCTGGGATGTCCTTCCAAGTGCAGCTACTGCTGGAGCTCTGAGGAGGGCTCTCCTGTGATGAGCATTGATACCGTCAGAGAGATCGTCGAGTGGCTGAAGGTTTTTCGTGATGATCCTGTGACATTCACATTCCACGGCGGGGAGCCGCTGCTTGCTGGCGTTGAGTTTTACAGGGAGGCGCTGCCGCTGCTTGCAGATGGTCTTTCAAACCTCAAGCCATCTTTTGCTTTGCAGACGAACCTCTGGAGGCTCACGCCTGAGCTGGCAGAGGTGCTTAAGAGGTATGATGTGCCGATCGGCTCGAGCCTCGACGGCCCGAAGGAGATAAACGATTTTCAGAGATCCGAGGGCTACTACGATCGGACCATGCGCGGCTACAGCATCGCCCGTGCTCACGGCCTGAGCGTGCAGTTCATATGCACCTTCACCTCTCACTCCATAAAGTACAGGGAGGAGATCTTCGATTTCTTCATGAGCAACGGGCTGACATTAAAGCTCCACCCTGCGCTCCCATCGCTCCGCAGCGACGAGCCGGAGAGTTGGGCTCTCGATCCATCTGAGTACGGAGAGCTTCTCGTTTATCTCCTCGATAGATACCTGGAGAACATGGACAGGATTGAGGTGAGGAACATCAACGATCTCTGCAGGTGCGTCTTCAGCGGTCGCGGGACTGTTTGCACGTTTGTGGACTGCATTGATAACACATTTGCTGTGGGCCCTGATGGAAGCATATATCCGTGCTACAGGTTCGTCGGGATGCCTGATTACGTCATGGGCAGCGTCTACGATCGCCCATCCATGGACGACATCAGAAAATCAGACGCATGGAGGCGAATGAACCGCTTCAGGGAGTGCGTGGAGGTTCACTGCAAGAAATGCAAGCATCTCAGGTACTGCAGGGGCGGATGCCCTTACAATGCGATATCCCACACAGATGGAGAGATAAGAGGCGTGGATCCATACTGCGTCGCCTACCGTAGGATCTTCGACGAGATCTCCGATAGGTTCAACAGAGAGCTTCTCAGCTCCTTAGGACTGCAGGGCAACAAGCCTGGCATAATGGCACTCATCCGCAAGATCGCATCCAAGGAGGAGCCGAGAGGGCTTTGATATTTTATGTTCATCTAACCGATAAATCTATACGTCATCAATCACATCTCCACTTTCGATCAGAGGATGTCTTTATTCGGGTGAGTCTGTGGTATCAGTTCATGGGGGTTGTGCATGGTAGCGTTCATCAGAATGCTCGTTCCTTTAATCATGATTGCTCTGGTTGCCGGGGTTGTTGCAGCGCAGACTGTGTCCGAGGGGGCGTTCGTTCCGGTGTCCGGGCAGCAGGTGGGCGGAGAATTTGGGCGGGCCTGGCTCCAGAACTTCCTCAGGTACAACGAGCCGCCCGTGAAGGCGGATCAGGTGAACGACCTCTGGAGCTGGGGTGGAGCTCCCAAGGGGAAGAAGATCGTCGGGGGCAAGCTCGTTCCGGATATGACCGTGAACTACACGAACATAACCTCAGACTGGCTCGGCGAGATGCCGCTCGGGACGATCGTTAACCTGAACGGGAGCAGGTACGCCACCCTGAAGGAAGGTCTCCCGCTCTCGCCGCTGTACCTATCCGATGACCCATGGGTTAGGGCGCAGCAGCTCGGCACGATAGTGAGAACGCCCACCGATTACTACTACCCGCTGATCTGATGCCTGCCAGCCCATGTGATAGAGAGCATCAGGGCGCAAACTCCGGCCTTCAGGCCGGAGAGAAGGTCACGAGCAGAATCGATACGCCTGGCACTGATACCATCGAGGTCACCACAGGCATGCTCTTGAGGGCATGCGCCATCTCATCTGGAGGCAGCATTGCATATCAAGGAGATCGAGCTCAGGAACTTCAAATCGTTCGGCAGAAGGGCTCTCGTACAGCTTAAAAAGGACTTCATAGTCATCACGGGGCCCAACGGGAGCGGAAAATCGAACATCATAGATGCCCTTCTCTTCTCGCTCTGCCTCACGAGCTCCAGGGCTATGCGCGCCGAGAGGCTGACTGATCTCATATACCGCGGCGATGACGGCAAAGCCCCTGACTTCGCAGAGGTGACCGTGAGGCTCGACAACAGCACCAGGGCCATGCCTGTGGACAGCGATGAGGTTGTTATAACGAGACGCATAAAGGTCAACGGCGACAGGTACCACGCGCAGCACTACCTGAACGGCAAACCCTGCACCCAGGCCGAGCTTCAGGAATACCTGGCGAGAGCTGGGATAACGCCGGAGGGATACAACGTTGTGATGCAGGGGGACGTCACAAGGATAATCGAGATGGGCCCCACGGAGAGGAGAAGGATCATCGATGAGATAGCCGGAGTCGCCGAGTTCGAGGAGAAGAAGCAGCGGGCCATGGAAGAGCTCGATGTTGTCAGGGAGAGGATCGCCCGGGTGGATGTCATCCTGGAGGAGGTCGGCCAGCAGCTCAGGCGGCTCCAGGCAGAGCGCGACAGGGCTCTGAGGTACAGGGCATGTCGGGAAGAGAGGAAGAGGCAGGAGGCCTACCTTCTGCTTGCAAGATTAAAAGAGTCTGAGGCCGAGCTCAGCGGGCTGGATGGCGAGATCGCATCCATCACATCAGAGAAGTCCCGGCTTCTAGAGATTCTTGAAGATAGAAGAGAGGAGCTGAGGGCGCTGGAGGAGCGGCTGAAGGCTGTTGAGGGCGAGATCAGCCACAAGGGAGAGGATGAGCAGCTCAGTTTGAGGCGCGAGATCGAGGAGATCAGAGGGGAGATCGCGAGGAAGGAGACCAGGATCGAGGCCGCGGATGCTGATATAAAGGAGGCTGAGAGATCCCTGAGCCAGTGCTTCATAGAGATGGACAAAGTGCGAACGGAGATCGCTGCGATCTCAGAGCAGCTCAGCGATAAGGCTGTGAGAAGAGCCGGCCTCCAGGGGGAGCTGGAGGAGCAGAGATCACGGCTTTCATCGCTCCGATCAACCATCTCCGATGCTGATAGCAGGTTCGCAAGATACAGGGAAGAGCTGGCCCGGGTGCTAAAGGAGATCGAGGAGATACGCTCACAGATCGGGGAGAGGGTCAGAGAGAGGGATCGGCTTCTCGATGCTATCAGAAGGGCATCGATGGAGAAGGAGGAGATAGCCACAGAGATCACCGAGGCGCTGAGCAGCATCTCCGCGGCATCCACAGAGTCTGAGAGGCTCGAGGCCGAGGTCGAGTCTCTCGCCTCAGAGGCGATGGCTCTCGATAAGAGGAAAGACGAGCTGGAGGCGAGGAGGCTAAGCCTCCGCAGGGAGCTGGCAGAGCTCGACAGGAGCCTTCAGAGGCTGCAGAGCGAGTACGCCAGGGTCGAAGCCCAGGTCAGGGCAGCCGAGGAGAGGTCCGGCTACAGCAGAGCGGTGGAGGCGGTGAGATCTGCGATGAAGCGGGGCATACTCCAGGGCCTCTGCGGGACGATCGCGGATCTCGGGGAGGTGGACAGGCGGTATGCCGCAGCGCTTGAGGTCGCAGCCGGTTCAAGGCTCCAGAGCGTGGTCGCGGAGAGCGATGATGATGCAGCAGCCGCGATAGATTACCTGAAGAGATCCCAGATAGGCAGGGCGACATTTCTGCCGCTCAACAAAATGGAGTTCGGCTCCCTGCCTGAGGTTCCAAGAGCTCCAGGCGTCATAGACTTCGCCCTGAACCTGATAAGGTTCGATGATCGCTTCTACCCTGCCTTCTGGTACGTCTTCCGGGATACGCTTGTCGTTGAGGATCTCGATACCGCCAGGAGGATGATCGGTAGATACAGAATGGTGACCCTCGATGGGGATCTTATAGAGCGGAGCGGCGCGATGACGGGCGGCCACTACACATCACGCCTAAAGTTCGCGGCAGAGGAGAGCAGGAGGCTTGTGGGGATATCAGAGCGCATATCAGCCACAGAGACAAGCAGGAGCGAGCTGCTCGAGAAGCTCGATTCCACCGAGGAGGAGATAGCATCAATCAGCAAAAAGCTCGAGACCCTGGACAAGGAGATCTCCAGGAGGACATTCCTGCTTGAGGAGAGGCGATCGCTTAGAGGCAGAATGGAGCGGTACATCGAGGAACGCAAGTCCAGGCTCTCGGAGATCGAGAAAGGCGGCGAGGAGCACAGGAGCAGGCTCACAGCGCTGGAGCGGGAGGTGCAGGAGCTGGAGTCCCTCCTCTCGGAGAAGGATGAGGCCAGGGAGAAACTGGAGCGGGAGATGCAGGGCTCCAGGATACCTGAGATGATGGAGCGTGCGGAGCAGATAGAGGGAGAGATCAGAAGGCTCGAGTCGAGGATCATGGATCTGGACTCCGAGATCATGCGCTCCAGGCTGAGGGAGGAGAGCCTGAGGAGCAGGCTGGATGAGCTCGCGCGGACGAGGGAGCTCATGGAGCTCAAGAAAAACGATGCAGTTACAAGACGCAGCACAGCGCTCTCGAGCATAGAGGAGCTCAAAGGTGCACTGGATGAGCTGCTCAGGAGAGAGATGAACCTCGACCTGGAGCTCAGCGGCCTGAAGGGGGAGAGAGGGTCTCTCCTGGAGAGCATAATCGGCAAGGAGCGCGAGATAGGCGGTATGGAGAGAAACATTGAGCGTCTCGATGCGAGGCTACTTGCAGTATCGGGAGCCAGGGATGAGATCTCCAGGAGCATGGAGGCGCTCAGATCCGAGATAGAGGGTGCAGGCATCGATCTCTCAGAGGCTCCTCCGAAAAGCGAGACGATCGCTGCGAAGATCAGAGCGCTGGAGGAGGAGATGGCAGCTCTCGAGCCAGTCAACATGCTCGCCATCGATGAGTACGATCGCGTTGATAAGAGATTCCGCAATCTGAGCGATCGCAGGGAGGTCCTCCACAGGGAGAGGGAGGGGATCATGGAGAAGCTTGAGCAGTACGACCGCATGAAGAAAGATGCCTTCATGAGCTGCTTTGCGGCCGTGAACCAGAACTTCAGGGAGATCTTTCACGAGCTCTCAGGCGGAGATGGAGAGCTCGTGCTCGAATGTCCTGACGATCCGCTTAGCGGAGGTATGACCATAAGAGCGAGACCAGCTGGCAAGGCGTTCCACAGGCTTGAGGCGATGTCGGGCGGGGAGAAGAGCCTTACCGCGCTCTCTCTGATTTTTGCGATCCAGCGGTTCAGGCCTGCCCCGTTCTATGCCATGGACGAGATCGACATGTTCCTTGACGGGGCGAATGTGGAGCGCGTGGCCAAGATGATTCGCAGAATCTCCAGGGATGCGCAGTTCATAGTGGTCTCGCTGAGGCGCCCCATGATACAGCAGGCCAGCTACACAATCGGAGTCTCGATGCAGGATAAGAACATCAGCAGCGTGACCGGCATATGTCTGAGCTGAACCCCGATCCTTATGCAGGTCTGGAGATGAGCGACCCGGCTGAGGTGCTGGTCGAGCTTGCCAGGCGGGGAGAGCTCGACCCCTGGGACGTGGATATAGTCAGGACCACCGAGAGGTTCCTGGAGTATGTCGAGTCGCTTGCTCAGAGGGATCTCCGGATACCTGCCAGGACTCTTCTCTACGCCGCGATTCTTCTTAGAATGAAATCAGATGCGATGGAGGAGCAGGAGGAGGAAGAGGAGATCGTTGAGGCTCCTGTGGAGACCCCGGAGGAGGTGGCGTACACCCTGCCGCAGCCACCGGTCCGCCGCCGCACCAGGCGCCCGGTCACACTTGACGAGCTGATAGCGGAGCTCAAAAAGGCCGAGATGATAGGGAGAAAGAGAGCGATACGTCAGCGACTGGAGGAGCCTGAGGAGGAGATACTCGACCTCTCCCACGAGGAGGGCGTCGAGGACAGGATAAAGATGCTCTCCCCTCTGATAGAGGATATGCTGAGCGTGAAGGAGAGGGTTGAGCTCAGGGATATCGAGGGCGACAGGGTAATGAACTATCTCGCTCTCCTCTTCATGGCCCAGCGGAAGCAGATATGGCTCGAGCAGGAGCAGCTCTTCGGGGATCTCTTCATCACACGCCCAGGAGGAAGCATGTGAGCACGCGGCACGACATCTGCAAATATGCATCTCACAGATTGTTGCTGATTCGTATCGCCTTAGATCTGTCCATCCGGTCCAAGCCCATGAGATGTGATGTGTTCATCGGAGCATCTGCATAAAATGGGACCGGACCTCCACAAGCGTAAAGGCTATAATCAGATCGTGCATCGTTATACAGGATTTTATGAACGAGATTTTGCAGATACTCTCTGAGAACGCGAGGGCGACACCAGCGGAGATCGCGGCTCTTCTCGGCAGAACTGAGGAGGATGTGGCCCGCGAGATAAAGGAGCTGGAGGACTCAGGGGTCATAAGAAAGTACATCACGATCATAGACTGGGAGAAGGCATCTGAGGGCTACGTTTACGCGGTCATAGAGCTGAAGGTTGCACTCCAGAGGTCGACAGGCTACGATTCCGTGGCAGAGAGGATTGCAAGATTCTCCGAGGTTCAGTCTGTGCGGCTCATATCAGGTGATCATGACCTCTCGGTCACGGTCCGCGGAAAATCCATGAGGGATGTGGCATTCTTTGTGGCGGAGAAGATCGCGCCCCTGGAGGGCGTCCAGTCGACATGCACTCACTTCATACTGAAGAGCTACAAGGAGCACGGGGTCATTCTGACAGATAGAACCAAGCCCAGGAGACTGGTGATAACAGCATGACTATCCTCAGAGAGGTTCCAGCATGGAATGCCGAGGCCCACATCTCCCGGACGGTGAGGGATCTGCCACCATCCGGGATCAGGAGATTCTTCGACCTGGTGAACGAGATGGATGAGGCGATCAGCCTGGGGGTCGGCGAGCCGGACTTCGTCACACCATGGCATGTCAGGGAGGCCTGCATATACTCTCTCGAGTCAGGCTACACCTCATACACATCAAACAAGGGGATGCCTGAGCTGCGTGAGGCCATCGCAGATTTCACAAAGGAGCAGCTGGGCCTCGATTACGATCCCGCCGAGCAGATACTCGTGACCACGGGCGTGAGCGAGGCTGTGGATCTTGCGTTCAGGGCGACGCTCAACCCGGGGGACGAGGTGATAGTTCCCGAGCCGTGCTACGTCGCATACGTTCCGGACATAATACTTGCAGGCGGCGTGCCCCGTCAGATCTCAACAAGAATAGACGATGGGTTCAGGGTCACTCCAGAATCGATAATGCCAGCGATCACGGAGAAAACCAAAGCGCTGGTGCTGAGCTACCCGAACAACCCGACGGGCGCGATAATGACGCGCAGCGATCTCGAGAGCATCGCAGACCTGGTTGTTGAGCACGATCTTCTCGTCATATCCGATGAGGTCTACGGCATGCTAACGTACTCTGGGATGCATGCGAGCTTCGCACAGCTCGATGGGATGAGCGAGAGGACGATCATACTCAACGGCCTGTCAAAATCACACGCCATGACCGGCTGGCGGATCGGCTACGCGCTCGGAGATCCGATGGTCATAGGCGCCATGACGAAGATCCATCAGTACACCATGCTCTGTGCCCCGATAATGTCGCAGATGGCTGCCATCGAGGCACTCCTCCATGGAGAGGAGGAGATGCTCAAGATGAAGCACGAGTACAACCTGAGAAGGAGGCTCTTCGTCTCCGGTCTCAACAGAATCGGCCTGCCGTGCATAGAGCCGCAGGGCGCCTTCTACGCGTTCCCATCGATCATCGATACAGGTCTGTCATCAGAAGCCTTTGCAGAGCGCCTGCTCAGGGAGCAGAAGGTCGCGGTCGTCCCGGGGAACGTCTTCGGACAGAGCGGCGAGGGATTCCTGAGGTGCTCCTACGCCACATCCAGGGAGGAGCTCATAGAGGCTCTGGACAGGATCGAGACGTTCCTGGATAAGCTGTAGCAGGAGGGAGGATGCTCAGATCCCGGCTTCTCCGGAGGGAGAGAACAGATGGGATTCTCAAGCCCTTCGCTAGGCTGGGTCTACATCCCATAACGTGGTCTCTGCTGTCACTGCCGTTCGCATTTGCGGGCATGCTGCTCCTGGGAAGGGGTGATCTCGTCCCAGGACTGCTGATGTTTCTCGCAGCTGGAGCGATGGATGTCATCGATGGAGCTGTTGCGAGGGCGACCAGCACGGTCACCCTTCTCGGCGCATACATAGATGGAGTCCTCGACAGGTACGTGGAGCTGCTGCTCATCCTGGGGCTGATGCTCCACCTCGGCGATCGCATCGACCTGAGACTCTCCCTGATCTTCTCGCTGCTCATCTTTGGTTCTCTGATGACGAGCTTCGTCAGGGCCTATGCAGATCACAGAGGACTTGTCAGAGACCAGGAGGCGCTCAGGAGGATGGGGGGGCTCCTTGAGAGGGCGGAGCGTCTCATGCTCCTATACACATGCATAATCGCAGGGCTGTACAGCACGGATATTCTGCTGGTGATATTGACGATAACAGCGCTGCTCGCGAACCTGACCGTGATCCAGAGGATCTTTCTGGTTCTGAATCATGCGAGAAGATCGGGATGATCCTGACCGGTTCGTGGCCCGAGTCGCTGAAAGCCTGATTGGGATCAGCAATCATTGCCGTAAAGCCTCCTGAATCCTGAGATACCATATGTTTTCGGTCTTAATGATATGGCAGAGACTGGCGCTGGACATCTGTGCAGCAGAACCATAGGCTGCCTCCAGCCTCAGATCGGATGGATGGGACCTGCAGCCCGCTCCGTTGACACATCGGTTTCTAAAACCATGCAGTAATATTTTTAAATACCAAAATAAGATTCGAGACGCATGAGATGCCAGATGTGCGGTCGGGATCTTGGGGAGGACGATGTTTACATCCATAATGGGGAGACGCTCTGCGAGGACTGCTATATCGAGGCGAGCCACAGGATACGCGTGTGCGATCCATGGGGCGAGTACTCAGCGAGGACATTCAGGAAGATGCATGGACTCAAGGGCGATGAGGGCCTCACAGAGATCCAGAAGAGGCTGTACAATCTGGTGTGCTCGAGAAAGGTCACGCGCGAGGATCTGCAGGCGGAGCTGGGGCTCTCTCCCCAGCAGCTTGAGAACGAGATCGCGATCCTGCGGCACTGCCAGCTCGTGAAGGGCAGGCGCGAGGGAGACAAGGTATACATAGTGCCGTGGGAATACACAGGCGGCGATGAAGCTCCCTCCAGTGAAGGTGCGCAGCGCATTTGATGTCAGGTGGCTCTGCCACAAGTTTTTCTCTCACATCTGCCTCGAAGAGAAGAGGCGCGGCGAGCATCTCTCTTTCCTCAGGGATCACTGGTCAGTCAGGGAGGAGGAGCAGAGGAAGATCGATCTCGGGGAGAGGGCTTCATTCGATATAGCCCTGCCCATACCCGCCCGGGACAGGGGTTTCGCTGAGACGTGCGAGGGCGTGGATCTCTTCTGGGAGATCTTCGAGTGCAGGAGATGCGGGCGGTGCTGCTACACCCCGGGCGCTGGCCTGGTGCTGGAGGAGGGTGACATACAGAGGATCTCTGAGTTTCTGGGCTCGAAGAAGCGCCTCAGATCGATGTGCAGGAAGGGTGAAGGGGGGACCTGGATACTGAAGCAGCCCTGCCCCTTCTACGACAGCAGTGAGGGATGCAGGATCTACGAGGTCAGGCCGCTGACCTGCAGGCTCTATCCGCTGCATCCACCCCTCAGGGATATGCCGTTCAACCTCGCAGTCGATTCCTTCTGCCCTGCTGCAAGGGAGGTGGCGAAGAAGACACTGGGCTGGTGGGCGATCTGCGAGAAGCACTGGGCCGAGATAGTAAAAGCATATCAGAAGTGATATCCAGTGGTCTCCTGAGATTGAAACTCTTCCGCGCTGGAGCCCGCCGCGCTCTGCTGCGCCCGCTGTGGTATAAAAACACCAGAACTGCATCAGATCATGCCTGAAGAGCGCATGTGATCGATTATCTCAGCGAACCCATCTCCGAACGGGCGGTCTGCGACGTACCTGGCCGCGGATTTGACAGCAGGATGCGCATTACCGACAGCAGCCGGAAATCCCGAGATCTCCATCATAGGTATGTCGCTGGGGCTGTCGCCGATGGCCGCGATGCGTTTGGTTGGAATCCCCAGACGCTCAGATATCCTCCTGAGACCAGTGCCCTTTGTTACTCCCCTGTTCTTTATGTGAATGGCAAAACCGGTATCCACAAGCTCCACAGGTATGTTCAGGGACTCCAGGTACCTGGAGGCTGCATCCACATCAAAACCGCGGATGAGCACGAGATCTGTGAGACGGTACCTGGAATCGAATTTCTTAATGCCGAACCTCTCTTTGAGATGCTCATACGCCTCGTCGCACATCTTTCTGTCGCCAACGACCTCTATTCTGTCGTCCGAGGAGATGACCCCGCCATTCTCTGCGACGAAGTGTCTCACGCCTAAAAGCACAGCTGCGGCTCTGGTGAAGCAGTGGGTGTTGCCTGTCACGAGTATCACAGGCACATCGAGCTCCCTGATAACGCTGACAGATACCGGGCTCAGAACCCTTCTCTCATCCGTGAGCGTGCCGTCGATGTCGACGGCCACAGCCTCAATCAATCCCTGAGACCCTCCATCGTCACGGAGAAGACAGCCTCGCCGTCCGGCAGGTTGGGGGAGTCGACGAGCCTGGCTATGCGCTTGTCGCCCTTCGACTTTCTGAGGTAAACCCTGAAGGTCGCTGTGTGGCCGAGGACGTGGCCGCCGACAGGCTTCGTGGGATCGCCGAAGAACGTGTCAGGCTTCGCCATCACCTGGTTTGTTACGAGTATCAGCGCGTTGTTCAGATCCGCGAACCTCATGAGATCGTGGAGGTGCTTGTTGAGCTTCTGCTGCCTGTCGGCCAGCGTTCCCCGCCCCACATACTCAGCCCTGAAATGTGCGGTCACAGAGTCGACTATCAGAAGCCTCACAGGGTGGTCGGTCTCCCTGAGGCTCTCTGCAAGCTCCATGGCGCTCTCAGCCAGCAGTATCTGATGGTTCGAGTTGTAGGCCCTCGCGACATGTATGTTCTTCAGGAAATCCTCGGGCCGCCAGTCCCGGTCATCTATCGCTCTCAGCCCCATCACCATCTGCGATATCCTCTCAGGCCTGAATGTGTTCTCCGTGTCGATGATGATCGCCGATCCATTCAGGCCGCCGAGCTCTGGCGGGAGCTGGACGTTTACAGCGAGCTGGTGGGCCACCTGTGTCTTGCCCGAGCCGAACTCGCCATACAGCTCCACTATCGCCTGGGTCTCCATGCCGCCGCCGAGCAGCTCATCGAAGTTTTTGCTGCCGGTGGTTATCTTGCCGACGAGCTTCCTGCGCTCAAGAACCTGATCTCCTGTCTCGAACCCTCCGATATCTGCGGCCTCCCTCGCTGCAGCGATTATCTTCGCAGCGGTGGCCTCGCCGATCTCAGCCACTGCCACAAGCTCCCCGGGGGAGGCGACTGCTACAGCCTCTATTGTTGTAAATCCCGCCTCCCTGAGCTTCTCCGCGGTGGCAGGCCCAACACCGGGCAGATCTTCCAACAGCTTCATCCGATCCCCATACTCCTTACGAATATAACACGTTTATCCAGGCGGAGCGAAAGTGATCCTGCTCCTCCGGCCGCAGCTGATCTCCAGCTCGCCGTTCCAGCCGTTCTTAACCTGGCCGCCCGTTATCTCGACTCTGTAGCCGAGATCCGCGTTCTCCAGCAGCCGGTGAAGATCCCCCCAGAGGGAGACCCTCACACGTCCCGTCTCATCTGTGACATTTATGCTTGTGACGTATCCCTTTGTGCCATCATCCCTCTGAAACTCCCTGAGCTCGCCGATCCCAGTCAGGTAACCGGCTATGTTGCACACCTCTCCAGCTCTGAGATCTGCGATTGGCGTGAATCGCTCGTAGTACTTGATCTCAGTGGAACTCTTTCTTATCACAGTGTACCTGCTGGTCTGGAGCTCTACGAATCCGTATCTCTCCCGTGAGCTGCAGTTTATGAACTCGAGAACATCACCCTCTGAAACGTCGATGAGAGCATGATCGTTCCAGAGCGTGATGCTGATGCTCCCTGTATCATCTCCGAGGAGCATGCTCCTGACGAACCCCCTCGAGCCATCCTTTCTTGCGAACTCCCTCGCCTCTCCTGGATCGATGACCTTCGCGATTATGCTGATCTCACCCATATCAGGCTTTATCTCCGCGATCTTCAGAGGCTCGACCCTGACCTTTATGTCCCTGTCAGCCTCCTGTATGCTGCATCCTCTCCCGATGCTTATCTCCACTCCAGATCTTCCGAGCCTGGGAAAGCCTCTTATCTTGAGACACTGGTCGACCCTGATATCCCCAGAGCTTATCAGATCTGTCGCATCATCCCAGAGTGTCACCTTTATCATCCCGGTCTCGTCGCCCATGGTGAGAGATGCAACCCGGCCAGTGGAGCCATCCGACCGGCTGAACTCCCTCACCTCTGAGATCTGAACAACCCTGCCGATGAATGTGACAGCCCCTGACTCAGGCCTGATATCCTTTATCTTCGTCAGTATCTCGCCAGCGCCGAGCTCATGTGCGACGAGCATGGCTGCTGTGATGGGATCGCATAGTCCGCCCATGAGGGAGACCTTCTCGTTCACCCTGGCCTCGAATTCCTCGATGCTTATCCTATCTGATACCTGCCTGAAGATCTCCTCGAGCTGTTCGTCCATCCGACACCCTCTGATGATTATCAATGCTCCTTCAGGTACTCCGCGCCGCATCTCTCGACGAAGATATCGCACACCTCTGCAGGATCCCCATCCGCAACTATCTCTCCGTTCTCGAAGAGGATCGCACGATGTGCAACCTCCTTCACAAGGTCCACGTGGTGGCTTACGATGATTATCGTTGTGCCGTACCTCGCCTGGATCCTCTTCATGGCATTCGCCACATCTCTCAAAGTTATCGGATCTATATCCCCGAAGGGCTCATCCAGTATCAGTATGCTCGGATTCGCAGCGAGCAGTATCGCGAGCGATGCCCTGACGCTCTCCCCGCCGCTGAGCTGCTCCGGGTACTTGTCCAGGACAGAGGTGTCCAGGTCCATGATCCTGAACACCGGCTCCGCAAACCTCCTCGCCTCTGTATCAGGGAACTTCGGGAAGAGCTCTGATAGAACATCCCTCTCCACACCCAGCCTCTCAAGAACTGCCTTCGCCTCGTCCTCACGCATATCTGTGAGCGTGTATAGCATGTCCAGGACGCGATCGCTTATCCCTATCTCTGCGGCGACCTCCCTCGCGTACTCGATCACATGCTGCCCCTTGACTCCGAGCTTGTACGCTATCTGCTCCAGTATGGTCTCGTGGGGCATCAGGGCGAACTCCTGGTACATTATGCCGAGCTTTCTCCTGATCTCCATCCTCGTTGGCGAGTATGTGGTTATGTCGACCCAGCCATCCTCGTGTCTGTAGTAGATATGGCCATCATCCGGCATCCGGAGGCCCTCGATCATCGTGAGCAGCGTGGTCTTGCCCGCGCCGCTCGATCCTATTATGGCAGTCGTCTCCCCGCGGTTTATGTTCAGCCTCAGGTTCGAGATCCTGAGAACCTCGCCAGTTCCAACGAGATAGTTCCTCTTGAACAGACGTCTCACCAGTATTTCCGCCTCCGGCCGCTCCGGCCTCTGCGGAAGCGGCACTGCCGGACCGATCTTGGAGAGAAACATCCTGAGGACCTCAGACGGCTCGCCGATGGTCCTGATGGAACCTCCATCGAGCCAGATCAGGCGATCTGCGAGGTACCTGTGTATCTCTGGCAGATGCGATACAACAAGCGTTGTCAGTCCGAGCTCCTCGTTGACCTTCTTTATTGTGTCCAGGACCTCCTGCTTCGTTTTCGGGCAGGCCATTGTGGCAGGCTCGTCGAGCAGGAGAAGCCTCGGCTTTTTGGCGAGCTGTCTCGCTATCAGCAGTCTCTGCTTCTCCCCGCCGCTCAGGATCGTTGCGAGATGGTTCGCCTTGTGCCCCAGGCCGACGAGCTCCAGGAAACCCCTCGCCTCCTCGTAGTACTCCTCGTATTTCGCATCCTCGGGTATGGGAAGAGCCTCGTAGCCTGTCTCTCTGGAGTACACACGCCTCACGACGTTCTTTATCGCGGACTCTGTCCAGAGACCGAACTCACGCTGGAGGTGTATCGCTGTTATCCTTCGCTGCTGCATCCTGACGTCCTCGCTGGACTCAGGGGTGATCTCGAGGCCGTCTATGACGATCCTGCCAGCATCGAAATCCTCTATGCCTCTGAGAATCCTCATGAGGGTGCTCTTGCCACCGCCGCTCTTCCCGACGATACCCAGGATCTCACCCTCATCTGCGCTGAAGCTGACATCCTTCAGAGCGAGAACCTTCCGCCCCTTCACATCGTATGTCTTGCAGACTCCCTCGACCTCAAGCATCCTTCAACACCTCAGCGAATTACCTGATCCCGGATCCAGCTGGAACCTCTCTATCAGGCTTGAGAAGCACAGCATTTCCATTTATGTCTGCCGCAAGCAGCATCCCCCTTGACTCCACGCCGAATATCTTCACAGGCTCAAGGTTTGCGACAACCACGACCTGCCTGCCCACGAGCTCCTCTGGACTGTACATCTTCGCGATCCCAGCCACAATCTGGCGCCTCTCGCCTATATCGACGATGAGCCTGAGGAGCTTATCAGATCCCTTTATCCGCTCCGCCTCGAGAACCGTGCCAGCCCTGAGGTCGAGCGCCTTGAAATGGTCGAACGGTATCAGTGGCTTCTCCTCCTTCCTCTCCTCAGCACCCTCTGCCCTGCGGATGCGCTCCCTGAAGATCTCCTCCAGCCTCTTCACAGTCGAGTCCTCGATCCTGCTGAAGAGTATCTTCGGGGTGCCCAGAGCCTGACCCTCAGGTATGGGCTTGACCGCATCTCTGAACTGTATGTCATCAAGAGAATCCATACCGAGCTGGCTCCATGCAACTGCCATCTTCGACGGCATGAACGGCTCCATGAGTATGATCATCGCCTTCGCCATCTGGAGACAGTTCCTGAGGACAGAGCCGGCTGCCCTTCGATCAGAGCGTATCAGCTTCCAGGGCTCGTGCGACTGGAAGTACGTGTTCGCATAATCCGCGAGCGAGAGCACGGCATCCGAGGCCCTCTTGAACTCGTACTCCATAAGCGATGTGGACACATCCTCGACGCTCGCCTCTATCCTCTTCATGACCTCTGGATCCAGGTCCCCATCCGGAACCCGCCCGTCGAAGTTCTTCACCGCGAATGTCACGGCCCTGTTCAGGAAGTTGCCGAAGGCGCCCACGAGCTCTGTGTTGACCTTCTCCTGCAGGATCTTCCAGGAGAAGTTCACCTCCTTGGTGTGGGAGGTGTAGCTTGCCAGGTAGTATCTCAGATAATCGGGCTCAAGACCCTGATCGAGGTAGTCGTCCTTCACCCAGACAACATATCCGCGGCTCTTCGAGAACTTCTTGTCATCGATCTTGAGCATGCCGCTCGCGACGACATCGCTTGGGAGCGTGTAGCCAGCGCCCTCGAGCATGGCGGGCCAGAAGATGCAGTGATGGTAAATTATGTCGCCGCCTATGAAGTGGATTATCCGGCTCTTCCCGCGCCAGTATCTCTCCCAGGGCACGCCATGCGATCTGCACCACTCCTCTGTGAATGAGATGTAGCCGATGGGCGCATCGACCCAGACGTAAACGACGAGATCCTCGCTCCCCGGAAATTTGACGCCCCAGCTCATGTTTCTAGTTATGCACCAGTCCTTGAGCTCCTGCCGGACCCACTCAAGAGCATAATTTCTCGCGCTGACAGTGCCGCCTAGCCTCTGGAGGTAATCGAGAAGGAAGTCCCTGAATGCGGAGAGCCTGAAGAAGTAGTGCGTCTGCTTTCTGTACTCCGCCCTGGAGCCGCAGATCTTGCATACCGCGTCCTTGATCTCCCCGGGCTCCAGGTGTCTCCCGCAGCCCTGATCGCACTCGTCCCCTCGCGCTGGCACACCGCAGTAAGGGCATATTCCCTCCACATATCTATCAGGGAGAAACCGCTCGCATCTAGGACAGTAGGCCAGCTCGATCTCTCTGGGATAAACATGCCCCCGCTCCATCAGGGCCCTCACAATCTCCTGAGTTCTGTGATGGTTCGATGGATCATCCGTGCATCCGAAGTAGTCGAACCTGACGTTGATGCTCCTGAAAACATCCTCGAAGTGTTTGTGGTAGAATTCCACAAGCTCCCTGGGGCTCATGCCCTTCGACTCGGCATTGACCACTATGGGAGTGCCATGGGCGTCTGATCCGCAGATGAAGAGGACATCGCGGCCCATCCTCCTGAGAGCTCTCACGAATATGTCCGCAGGCACATATGTTCTCAGATGGCCTATGTGGGCCGGACCGTTCGCATAGGGCAGACCACATGTAACCAGAATGGGATCGTTATCTGTGGGCAACTATGAACACCTGGCTCCAGTATTGGGCTAAGGGAGATATAGGTTTTCCTTCAGCAGTGGGTGAATGACAATCCCCCGCAGCGCGCGTTACAATTAATTTCCACGAAACATATATATATTGAACAATCTTGTATCTCCTGTGGTGATGGGGTTGAAAAAGGTACCACTGCCCGATCCCAGCGATGAGCAGGAGGAGTTTTCTTCCATACTGATGGAGATCGGCCTCAGGAGAAACGTCGCCAAGGTTCTCACGTATCTCGCAGGGGTGGTCGAGGCGACATCGAGGGATATAGAAACGAACTCCGATCTGAGGCAGCCTGAGGTTAGCATAGCCATGCGAGAGCTCCGGGAGCTGGGGTGGATCTCCGAGAGGGACGAGAAGAACCCGGGGAAGGGCAGGCCCTACAGGATCTACAGGCTCGAGAAGAGCGTCGACGAGATCATAAAATACCTGGAGGATCAGAAGCTGCAGGACATTGAGAGGACCATGCGCCAGATAGAGCGCCTGAAGGAGCTCAGGAGTGCGGGGGCTCGCGGGGCTTAGCTCCATGCAGCGAGGACGGATCGCATGCAGATAAAATATCATAAAGATCGATTGCGATCGTGACAGGCACTTGCATGGCATGCATTTCGATTACATATAAAAATTATAACCTAACGCATAATAGTTTTACCACACATCAGCAAGACGCTGTTAAATGCCACGTGGATATATTATCCGTGTAATCACAGCCTCACTATCAAAAAATCTATATACTAATTGCACAGTAAAAGTAGACAAGCACGTAGAGGGGATGGCATGAAGTCCATAATCGACGAGGCCCTGAGCAGGGCCGAGCGGGAGGGAAGGGCTGAGCCCACAAGCGCCACAGACGAGGATCTGGTCTCGATCCTCGAGGGGCTCACCACAGTCATAAGGGTGATAGGCTGCGGTGGAGGGGGATCCAACACCATAGACAGGTTATCTGAGGCGGGCATCCAGGGAGCTGAGCTTTATGCGATAAACACAGATGCCCAGCACCTTCTCCACATCAACGCCGACCGCAGGTTCCTGATCGGCAGGAGGACGACCAGAGGTCTGGGAGCTGGAAGCCTGCCTGCCATCGGGGAGGAGGCCGCTCAGGAGGATATCGAGCAGATAAAGGCTGCTGTACAGGGCGCTGACATGGTGTTCATCACATGCGGCCTTGGTGGAGGAACGGGAACAGGTGCGTCGCCGGTGGTTGCTGAGGCCGCCAGGGAGGCCGGCGCACTCACCATAGCGATAGTGACTCTTCCGTTCAGCGCGGAGGGCTCGATAAGGATGGCGAACGCAGAGGCGGGGCTGAAGAGGTTGAGGGAGTCGGCGGACACGGTCATAGTCGTTCCGAATGACAAGCTCCTCGAGGTCGCGCCAAATCTCCCCCTGCAGGCAGCGTTCAAGGTCGCTGACGAGGTCCTGATGAGATCCGTGAAGGGGATAACGGAGCTAATCACCAGGCCAGGGCTGATAAACCTTGACTTCGCAGATGTCAAGACCGTCATGTCTCACGGCGGCGTGGCGATGATAGGCCTCGGAGAGGCAGATGGGGAGGAGAGGGCCCGGGACTCGGTGATGAGGGCCCTGCGCAGCCCGCTGCTGGATGTGGATGTATCCGGCGCCACGTCTGCGCTTGTCAATGTCGTTGGCGGGCCGGACATGACCATAGCCGATGCAGAGATGGTCGTTGAAGAGGTCTACAGCAGGATCAACCCCGATGCGAGGATCATATGGGGCGCTCAGATCGATCCTGAGCTCAAGGGCACGATAAGAACAATGCTTGTGGTGACAGGTGTCTCATCCCCGCAGATACTCGGCAGGGACGAGGGAAGGCGCGTGGTATCGAAGCACGGGATCGACTTCCTGAGCAGGCGCGCGCGGTACTGAGCCAGAGGGCGTGAAGATCGATGTTGTCCGAGAGGGTGACCAGCGAGCTTGAAATGCTCAAGAGGCATCTGACGATCCTGAAGTGCGTGGTGGAGAACGAGCCCATAGGCATACTCAAGCTGGCAGAGGAGACGAAGATACCGAGCCACAAGGTGCGCTACTCTCTCAGGGTTCTCGAGCAGGAGGGGCTCATAGCAGCCTCTGCTCCGGGGGCGATCACCACCTCAGCGACCGGTCCGTTCCTGGAGGGGCTGGATGCGATGATAGATGAGATAGTGAAGGCGACTCTGGAGCTCAAGCGCATCGAGATGCCACGCAGGCGCAGGGAGGCCTGACTCAGAGAGACCAGCAGCGCTATCTCTCTGACCGTAGGTTTAAACGAAACAGCTCACCGAGCTCAGCGCTTCGACTGGAGCTTCGGCTGGAACATCCTCATCGGGCACCGGTCAGAGTCCCTGCCCGCCTGGGTCTCGCTTCCCAGAGTTGTGCACATCCCCTTGATTTTATCCATGGGCTGGTAGAACCTGCAGTCTCCACACGTTGGCATATCGATCTCCAACTATCACCGACGATATAAAGGTTCATCCCGGCGCGCTATGATATGCGCACCGGTGTCGTGGCATGTCAGGTTGAACCCGGGCAGACTTCCGGTTGCGGGACTGCTTTCGTCATGCTTCCCCCGGAGTCAGCTGGATTTGCTCAGATCAGATTCTAAGCGTGTACGACCTCCCTGCGGCGAAGTATCTCGTCTGGACGTAGCGGTAGCCGCCCCTGTAGACCGCGATCTTGTGGTTCATGTTGCCCAGAACCGTGAAGCTGATGGTGCCATCGATCGCGCCATCATCGACATCTCTGTATCTATACGTATCATCGACAACGACATCAAACCCCCTGAGCGCACCTGAGGTGACTGTGATCAGGGCAAGACCGGCGTAAGCCGGAGGAATGTATCTGCCGCCGGTGACGTCAATGATAACAGCGCTGCTCGGGAGGTTGTCCTTCACAAAGAGCAGTATGTGCCGTCCCGGTGTATCACCGTAGAATCTCAGATAGCTGTATGTGCTGAACCAGTACCTCCTGGTGTTCGTGCTTCCGCTCGGGTATATCTCGATGAGGTCTCCTGGTCCTGCATAAGGCGTTGTCGCAACCAGTGAGACCGTGCCGCCCAGAGGGCAGGTCGTGTACTGCCTCCAGAAGCGACCATCTGCGATCCAGAGCGTGTTCGCGCCTGATATCATCGGCCTGTACGAGGAGAAGCTCACCGCCGTGCTTCCAAAGTAGACGGCCTGAGGCTGATTCTGCTCCAGATCAAAGCTCATGAGCGCCTCTGGGGCAGAGTCGCTGGCAGGCTGCCCCCCGCTTACGCCCTGCGCATACGATACCTCCCCTGAAATCGGTATCTCTCCATCAATCTGCCCTTCGATCCACTCCTCGGCCAGCCCGCCTGAGAGCAAAAGCGAGAGAAGGACAGGAACAAGCATCTTCCACGGTAGCATGATATGTGATTATAATTTTATGTTATAAAAATTTTTTGTGACTTTTCCAGGTTCTTTGGTCCCGGAACCCCTGCGCCCTCATCGTATTATTTCCCAGAGATACATCGGTCGTCTGTCCGCTCCTGAAGGATGAATTGGGATCATCCAGCGTGCATGGCCTCCAGGTTGCTGTGTGTATGAGCAAAATCCAGAATTTATACACCCAATCGTCCTTTGCGAGAAATCGTAACACTGCAGTGAAGCTGAACCGTAAGGTTCGGTTGTTGTCAAAGTTTTCAGGACCGAACACCAGCAAATCGGCCCGCGATACATTGAAATAGAATCCTGTAAAAAACTATGCTGCTGTTCTGTTGCAGAGTGGGGTTTGAGTTCCATGAGAGAGTATCCGTATCCCTCAAAGAGCGAGGTCAGATGGGTATCTCCGGAGTGGCTGGACGAAAACATGGATGATGTGCGAATAATTGATGCTCAGCCGAATGTGCACGACTACATAATGGGCCACATTCCAGGGGCTGTTTACATGAACGAGGGCCTCCTCAGGGCTGCACGCAGAAGGCAGCCTGCCAGCTTCGTGCCTGCAGAGTCGATAGAGGCTGTGTTCAGAAGCATTGGGATATCTGGAGATATGCCGGTGGTTGTCTACAGCGGCCCAGGCGTTTACAGCAAATGCACCGCAGGGCTGGGCGATGGCCTGGAGCAGACGATGGTCGCGTACGCGCTCGTGCGCTTCGGCCACCGCATGGTGCACATCCTCGATGGCGGAATAGAGGGATGGATGGAGTCCGGCCGGAAGCTGACGAAGGAATTTCCTGACGCCCAGGAGAGCGGATTCAGAGCGGAGATAAGGCGTGAGCACTTCGTGGAGATGGAGGAGCTCAAGAGCATGATGGGGAGGGATGATGTTATAATATTCGATGCGAGGCCGACGCCATCGTATGAGGGCCAGGCCGTGTGGATCAAGCCCGGGCACATTCCCGGCGCACACAGCCTCCCATGGAGGCGGCTGATGACAGAGAAGAACAGCCGCCTTCTCAGAGATGATGAGGAGCTGCGGTCTCTGGTGAGCGGCTTCGACCTCGAGGGCAAGAGGATAATCGTATACTGCGGAACAGGCAGAGAGGCCACAAACGAGTATCTCTTTTTCAGATACTATCTCGGACATCCAGATGTGAGAATCTACGAGGGATCCTTCACAGAGTGGTCCTCCTACCCAGAGAACCCGACGGTCACAGGCCCCAATCCGAGGTGAGATCGTGCTCTTTGAGAGGATCGTCTCCGAGGGTCTGGCGCATTACTCGTACATCGTGGGTGACCGCGGAAGCGCGGTTGTCATAGATCCGAGGCTGGACTGCGACGTGTATGTTGAGATCGCCTCCAGAAACAGCATGCGCATAACAGACATCCTGGAGACGCACAGGAATGAGGACTACGTAATAGGCTCTGTGGAGCTCTCCGCCCTGACGGGAGCATCCATCTGGCACGCGGATCCTGAGCTCGATTACAGGTACGGCGCGCCCGCCAGAGATGGGCAGGTATGGATGATAGGCTCCTGGCAGATCGAGGCGATATCAGCGCCAGGACACACGCTCGGCTCGATGTCCTATGTCCTTAAAGATCGATCCGGAGTTCCGCACGCGGTCTTCACCGGAGACGCGCTCTTCGCAGGAGATGTCGGGCGGGTTGATCTCCTCGGGATGGACCGCGCTGAGGAGCTCGCTGGCATGCTCTACGAGAGCATCTTCCAGAGGATACTACCTCTGGGTGATGGAGTGCTGCTGTGTCCGGCGCACGGTCCGGGCTCTGTGTGCGGGTCTGCGATAACCGACCGCCCATGGACTACGATAGGGTTGGAGCGTCTCCACAACCCGAAGCTGAGGGCAGGGAGCAGAGACGAGTTCGTCAAAAGTGCTGCTGCTGAGCTAGAGAGGCCCCCGTACTTCAGGCGGATGGAGGAGCTGAACATAAATGGTTACAGGCTCAGGAGACGCGCGGTACCTCCACTCTCCCCGGAGGAGGTCGCAGACGCGCTCGATGAGTGTGTGATTCTCGATACCAGATCTGAGGTGGCTTATGGCGGTGCCCACATACCGGCATCGCAGTTCATATGGATGGATGGGCTCTCCGCACTCGCAGGATGGTATCTCTCTTACGATAAGCCGGTGATCCTGGTGGGCGATGAGATCGACAGGGCCACTAGAATCCTCATGCGAATGGGCTACGATGATATCTCCGGATACCTTGGGGGAGGAATGCTGGCCTGGCATATGTCAGGACTGGAGAGCAGCTCTGTAAGAACCGTGACAGTCCAGGAGCTATGCAGGCATCTGGACCAGGGCGGCCAGGCATGGATACTGGATGTGAGATCGGATGAGGAGGTGTCAGGAGAGAGAATTAGTGGGGCGCATCACATCCACGTCACACAGCTGCCCGGCAGGATGGAGGAGGTGCCGAGGGAGAAAGCGGTCTACATATTCTGCGGCAGTGGCATGCGCTCCATGGTGGCGGCATCGTTCCTGAAGAGGCATGGATGGAGAAACATAGCTGTTGTTCTCGGAGGCCTGGCGGGCTGGAAGAGCGTGACGTGCCCTGTTGTGAGGCGGGTGTGATCCGTGCCCATTCTGAGGGGTGATGAGGAACTGGAAAAGGTGCTGAAGGGGTCCAGGACCGTGGCGGTCCTGGGCGCATCCACAGATCCCCGCAAACCCAGCTTTTTCGTATCGCTTGTGGTAAGGACTTACGGCTTCAGGATGTTCTTCGTCAACCCGGACCATGCGGGAGAGGAGATCCTCGGGGAGCGCGTCTATGCATCACTCAGAGATGTGCCGGTGGACATAGACATAGTGGATGTCTTCAGGAGGCCGTCTGCGGCCCGTGATGTGGCGGAGGAGATCAGGGCGAAGGGCTGCAGGACCGTCTGGTTCCAGCCAGGGACAGAGGACATGAGAGTGGCAAGGGAGCTCGCAGATGAGGGATTCAACGTTGTGGTGGGCCGCTGCATGAAGGTCGAGTGCAGAAAGCTTCTGTGAGGGGCTGGATGGGGCTGTATTTGCAGTCTGCTACGAGGATAGGCGCAAGAGCGATAACTTCAGGAGATCCAGAGTCATCAACCAGGCTGCAGGTGTCGGAGAAATATCAACGCTAGGATCCAGATGGCGATGATGGTGAACCTCGGCGGCATCGTTCCACTCTCCACGGTCGACTGGCCCGGAAGGGTCTCCGCAGTGATCTTTCTGAGAGGGTGTTCATTCAGATGCCCGTTCTGCCAGAATGCGGAGCTCCAGAGCGGCTGGACACCTGTGGATATCTCAGAGCTGATGGAGCGTTTGTTTCCGAGAAGGGGTTCAGGCCAGAGCATACTCCATGAGTTCAGCGGCTCTCTGGGCATCGACTCTGTCGTTCTCTCGGGGGGTGAGCCGCTCGCGCAGGGTGAGGCAGCCCTTGCGATCGCACGGCATGTAACAGCACGCGGCCTAGATCTGGGGGTTGAGACGAACGGTTACCATCCGGAGGCACTGGAGGCCCTGATATCAGAGGGATATCTTGGCATGGTCTTTCTCGACATCAAGGCAGCTCCTAGAGAGGATGCGTATCTGAGGGCCACAGGGGTCATAGACGCTCTCCCGCGGGTTCTCCGGAGCATGGATGTGATAATGCAGCACGACACACCCTTCGAGATAAGGATCACGGTCTTCCCAGGGATGCCCTCAGAGGATGAGCTGAATGAGATCTTTGATCTTCTGCAGCGCCTCAAGCCCCGCTCCCTCATATCGGTCGTCCTGCAGCAGGGGATCCCTCCGCGCGGCGGGTTCGAGCCCGTGTCCGAGGAGAATCTCAGGAGGCTTGCGCAACCGTTAAAGTTTAACGTAAGGATCAGATCCGTGAGGAGGAGCGTTCCTTGAGGATCATCGGGTTCGTGGGAATGCCCGGCTCCGGAAAGAGCGTGGCATCTGATGTGGCGCGGGAGATGGGCATCAGGGTCGTGGTTATGGGTGACGTGATAAGGGCGGAGGCCAGAAGAAGAGGACTGGAGCCGACGGATGCGAACCACGGGATGGTCGGGGATGATCTCAGGAGATCAGAGGGGGAGGATGCGATCGCTAAAAGGTGCCTCGAGGGTGTGAGCAGGGATGAGACGATCGTGGTCGATGGAATAAGGAGCGTTGCAGAGGTGGAGCACTTCAGATCGGTGGCGGATCGGTTTCATCTCATCGAGATATTCGCCCCTCCGGATCAGAGGATGAGGAGAATCGCATCCAGGGGCAGGCCTGATGACAGTAACTGTGAGAACATCTCTGAAGCGATGGAGAGGCGCGATGCCCGGGAGCTCGGCTGGGGGATGGGCGAGGCGATAGCTGCAGCGGAGATGAGAATATGCAACGACTGCCCCCTCGAAGAGTTCAGGGAGCGCATCAGGGCGGTTCTGGAGGAGCTCTGCAGGTCGTGAACATCACTAAAAGCATGACTTCCGTACATCGTCGAAGAACCACTGAGGTCTCCAGGCCAGGACTCCCCAGATGTGGCTTCCCTGAACAAGGAGACCCCCTTATCTCCACTCCCGCAAGTTAAATATGTTTGCAGCAAACAGATCCCTGGAGGTGAGATCGAATGTGCACAGTTGGAGGCGGTCCGGATCTCGGCGCGATAGAGGAGGGTATTTCCGCGAAGGATTACATATGCCTGGACTGCGGGAACAAGTTCAAGGGTATGGGCAAAAGGCCGATGTGCCCCTCATGCAAATCCAGAAACGTGAAGCTCGAGAGATGAGGATCAGTATCGCAGATGATGAGATAGCGTACCTCCGTGGCAGCACAGGAACGCTCGCACTGGCCAGAACGCTTGGCAGGCATTTCTTTCTTGAGACCGAGCAGGAGGAGATCGTCTTATTCACAGATCCGGACGATCTGATAGTCGCATCATCATTCGGCACCGGCGGGACGGTTGAGCGGGGGTTGAGGTGCACGATATTCCACATCCGCGAGCTCGGCTCCCCGCTCATAGTGCTCCCGAAGGGCCATCCGGCGTCCCCCAGGCTCAAGGTTGTCGTATCAGTGGGACGGAGGACGCGTGTGAGCTGCAGAATACAGCCCGGAACCCATCCGGAGCAGGATGTGCTCTGCGGGGCTGAGGAGATGGACGGGCTTGAGATCCACGGAACAAACGATGGTGCAGAGATCATCGGGTTTGATGGGGAGGTATGCATAGAGAAGCTATGACGCTATCAGCACGCCGAACCACACTCGAGACGGACGTGGATGCTCGCATCGATCTCCATGGCAAAGGGGAGGCCGAGGTCTCCACAGGCGTCGAGCTTCTTGATGACATGCTCAGGATACTAGCAGCATCTGGCAGTTTCGATATCAGGATCAAAGCCAGAGGCGATGCTACAGGAGATCACCATCTCGTCGAAGATGTCGGGATAACCCTTGGGAGATGCCTTTCAGCAGTGAAGAGCGGCACCGGCAGCGCAGTGGTTCCTTACGGGGACTGCACGGCTCTTGCTGCAGTGAGCTTCGGCTCTACTGGATTTAAAGCGAATCTGAACCTCTCCGCGAAGAACATCGGCGGAATGGCTCTGGAGAATCTTGAGCACTTCATGAGATCGATGGCATACAGCGGGTCGTTCACGCTTCACGTTATCACAGATGGCGGCGATGACAGAGAGAAGATAGTCTCATCGATGAGGGCTCTCGGAGTTGCGCTCAGAAATGCGATAAGAGATGGCGGATTCGAGGAGAGGATTCCCTGACTTTGATGTTCGGGTCTGTGCCTGAATCACTGAATGGAATTTCCGGAGTCAGCACCCACTAGCACATCAGATCACAAATCATGCAGTGCCACTTGCTGCTGGGGTCGGTGATCAGAGCACACAACCGATGTTCGGGTCTCATTTGAACTCCTTCTGCGCGCTGAGCGTTTTCTCTTCAAGCTCAAATTTCGCGGTCTGGAAGCATCTTGTAACTCAGCATCACCGGCCGAAAGATGGAAATCCTGGATTTTAGTGTCTGAGAAAGCATAACGAATAGATGCATGAGTCTGCAGCTTTGAGGGATGCATGGCGAAAGGTGCTGCCTGGCGCAGCTGTTCTTAGGGACGGCTGGAGTTCTCGCCACCCTGCAGCAGGAGGTATTATGAGGGATATCGTGGATGTTCTCAGGGAGGAAGGTATAACAGTTGACGATATAGTCGCGACCGCTCTGGAGCTTTACGTCCCGCATCCGGGCGTCGAGACCCGCGAGAAGGCGGATGCTGTGTTCCGGAGAGAGCTGCAGATAGCGCTCTCGGATCCGAACCTTGCCCTTCTCATATACGCGGGGGTTCTTCTGGAGGAGAGGGGGAGGATGAGGATGCTCCCGAACCTGAGAGGAGAGGACTACGAGAGGGATCTCACATATCTCATAGCAGATGAGGTGCTGGGGATGAGCATAGCGAAGTACATCGGCGGGTACAAGGGGACGTTCGAGTATGTCAGATACGACAGGGCAAAGCCCGGGATCCTCGCAAGGCTCGGGCCGTTCATGGACGATGTGATCGGCGGTCTCATCGGTGGCGTCTCCTCGAACATGTACACCAGGGCGGGATTCAGCTGAGGGATCTGCTCTTCGCGATGAGATCGGGCTTCGGATTTCTCTCCACGATACCTGTGGGGATATCCATGGAGGGGATCGAGGCACTGATGAGGCATGTATATGTCTTTCCTGTAATTGGAATGGCACTCGGCCTGATCTTCGCAGCCGTGGCATATCTTCTCGGCCTCTTTCTGCCCGGGGATATCACCGCGATCTGCATCCTGATCGCGATATACTGGGTCTGCGGCATAAATCACATAGACGGCCTCGCAGACTTCGGCGATGGTGTGACCGCGCACGGGAGCACCGAGAAGAAGATCAGGGCGATGAAGGACGTGAACCTCGGATCTGGAGGGGCTGTGTTCGTGATAGTAACCCTCCTCGCGCTCTTCTCCGCGATCAGATCCATGGATAATGCGGTTCTGCCAGCCGCCCTTGTCGTCTCTGAGATATCAGCAAAGCAGTCAATGCTGGCGTTTGCGGCATTCACAGAGCCGTTTCATTCAGGCCTGGGCCAGATCATGATAGACAGGACGGGAAAGAGGGAGTTCATCATAGCGCTGATCATCTCCTCAACTGCATCCGCTTTGATATTGAAGACAGCCGGGCTGATCATGCTGATCTTCTCCATAATATCAGCGCTCTATCTGGCGCGTGTCTCCAGGAGAAACTTCGGCGGAGGATCTGGTGATGGCATAGGCGCATCGAATGAGATCGGCAGGGCTGTAGCGCTGTGCTCAGCACTCGTGCTGGGGGTGAGGGGCTGGACTGTGTTTTGATGGCCGGTGGCAGGGGCACCCGGCTCGGGATGGGCGAGAAGCCGATGGTCCGGCTCTACGGAAGACCGCTGATCGATTATGTCGTATCGGCTCTCAGACCATCGGTGGAGAGGATAATTGTGGCCACCACCAGTGCAACACCCGAGACAAGAGTATGGTCTCTGGAGAAAAATCTGGAGGTTGTGGATACCTCGGGGTCAGGCTACATTCCAGATATGATAGAGGCTGTGGAGAGATCGGGGATATCCGGACCTGTCATGGTGATTATGGCAGATCTCCCTCTAATCACAGAGGAGATCGTAAGAGAGGTGATTGGTGTGTATGAATCCAGGCCAGAGCCCGCTCTTTCCGTCCACACTCCACTGAGCCTGCACAGATCTCTCGGAAGAAGGCCTGACGTGATCTTCAACTACATGGGCCAGCTCATAGTGCCGGCAGGCGTGAACATTCTCACGGGCTCGAGGATCTCAGAGGAGCAGGAGGATTTCCACCTCATCATGAGCAGGATCGAGCTCGCGATCAACATAAATACACCTGAGGATCTCAGGATCTGCGAGGGCATCATCAAAAGACGCATGGAATCCGCAGGGTGATATGGCTTGAACGAGGAGATCATCAGCATAGATGGAGCGGTCTACAGGATCTCAGAGCTTGAGCTTCTCACAGGCGAGAGAAATCCAGAGAACGTAAAGGACTACATACTCCTGCTCGCAAAGGTGCTTCAGAACCCGATGAGGCTTCCGGAGCTGCTCAGGGAGTTCTGCACGCTGAGAAACACGCTCAGCGATCCCGAGAAGGAGGAGCTGCGCATGGCACTGCTCAGGGTGCAGATAGACAGCGAGCTCAGGATGCATGAGGACATCCTGCGCTTCCAGCAGAGGCGCTATGTGGCCCAGGTGATAGAGATTCTCATCTTCAAGGAGCTCCTGCTGGCACCGAAGGAGATAGAGGCCGACTTCGAGTGAGTTGAGACGGGACGCATCTAGAACAACGAGTCACGTACTTGAATCACTGAATTGAAATACAGGAATCGGCATCCACAGGCACAACAGATTAAAATCATGCGATGCCACATGCTGCTGGTTCAATGATCTGAGCACACGACCGAACAGCACTCATGATCTGCCAAGGCGGTTTGCCCACACTCTGGGGCTGCCCTTCAACGCGGCTGTGGCATAGATGCGCAGCACCGCTTTGGCGAACGCTGACATGACACTTCAACCTGAGGGAACTTTTTTCAGCAGGATGCCTATCTGAGATCATGGGCCAGTTTGTCGTAACGCCGGCGGCTGGAAAACGTCTGATCGCCAGGGCGGTTGCTGCGCATCCCGCGGTCCGCGAGGCGATGCGATCCGGCACTTTGGTTATCGTCGCAGGAACCACGAACGGTTACGTGGCAGAGGAGCTGCTTGATCACATCGGCCAGAGGGATGGATTCACGAGGCAGAGATTCTTCAGGGGCATCACGCTTCCTCCCTGGAAGGAGACCACGGAGACGGGCCGGATTCCAGATGAACGCAGCTTCCCGGGGGATGTGGTCATAACAGGAGGGGAATGGAGGAGGGGTCTGACGCTCTTTGATGTTGTCGATGGTCTCTCAGAGGGTGATGTGATAATAAAAGGCGCGAACGCTCTCGACCTCAAACGCAGGCAGGCCGCGGTCCTCGTCGGGCATCCGAGGGGAGGAACGATTGTTGCCGCGCTCCAGGCCGCAGTTGGTCGAAGGGTCGGGCTTATGATACCCGTGGGCCTCGAGAAGCGCGTCGATGCGGATCTAATGGATCTCTCGCGAAGGCTGAACGCGCCTGGATCGAAAGGCCTGCGCCTTCTTCCAGTGCCCGGTGAGATAATAACTGAGATCGATGCGATACGCATGCTCACAGGCGCAGAGGCTGAGATCATGGCAGCTGGCGGCGTCTGCGGGGCGGAGGGCAGCGTGTGGCTGCATGTGCATGGAGATGGAGAGGAGGCTGCCTCAGAGCTCATCAGATCGATCGCCTCTGAGCCGGCCTTCGATCCCTGCCTGTAGCCCTGAGGTGTATGCTACACAGCAGAGGTCCAGAGCATATGGGTGGGTTCGTGTGAGGTTTCTCCCGGTCGCAGGAGAGGCTGTCCTCATTGCAGAGGGCAGACACAGGGTTATGGTGGTCGCAGATGTTCATCTTGGCATCGAGTACGAGCTTTGGCTCGGAGGTGCGAACGTTCCGAGCCAGACCGGAAAGCTGCTCAACCATCTTTTAGCCCTGATGAAAGCACATGAGCCAGACAGGCTGGTCGTGCTCGGCGACCTGAAGCACAACGTTCCCAGAACGAGCTGGCAGGAGCGGGTCGAGGTGCCGGATTTTCTCAACGCGCTATCCCAGATCTTGGAGGTCACCGTGGTCCCGGGAAATCACGATACAGGTCTGCGGGATCTTGCGGGAGGAGCAGAGGTGTGCGAGCCTGAGGGCACGGTGATCGATGGAATCGGCTACTTCCACGGCCACACCTGGCCAGGCCCCGAGGTGCTCTCAGCTAAAAGCCTCGTCACCGCTCACCTTCACCCATCGATCAGGCTCGTGGATCCCCTGGGGGCATCGAGGAGCGAGCGGGTTTGGGTCAGGGCATTCTCGAACGAGCACGGAAAAGAGATCGTGGTCATGCCTGCCTTCAACCCGCTCTGCGGCAGCCTGCCCCTGAACGAGATGAACGATGAGAAGGGGCCGATCATGAAGCTGGTTGATCTGAGCCGTTCCATGATATACCTTCTCGACGGCACATATCTGGGAAGGCTTGGAGAGATAATTGCAACTCAGAGGTACAGAAAGAGATGAGCAGAAGGGTTCTCATATGGCCAGGCCCTTAGCGTATGCAGGCACGCATCCGGGGATAGGCCACACGAACCTCACATACATGAACCCTTCATCCCAGGAGCTCAGCGGGAATCTGTCCATGCTGTTTATCTCCTCGCCGCTAGGTATTTCATACGCACCGCATAACTCCTGGCAGACGTGATCGCTGTAGTAGTTGCCCTCGCTGCCGTTGTCCCAGATGTTCCTCCCGTAGTGCACCGAGCCATCCAATGCGCTCTGCCTGTTATCGATCATAGCGTTGTGGTAGAGCGTGTTGTCCGTGCTGTAGATGTCCAGATGAATGCCCACACCATTCATCACCACACGGTTGCCACGGATGGTATTGTTTTCAGAGCGGGATATGTCTATGCCCACCGCGTTGCTGTGCACAGTGTTTCCGATCACCATGTTATCCTTTGATCCCTCTATCCTCACGCCCGCCCCATGGTTCTGGCTTGCGTTGTTCTTATGAACTGTGTTACAGCTGCTCTCATCTGAGATGATTATGCCGTCCTCCACGCTGCCCTGTACTCTATTGCCGGATATCAGGTTGTTTGTTGCACGCTCTGTTTTTATCCCAAAACCGTTTCCAATGAGGCTGTTCCCGGAGATGTTATTTTCGTATGACTCTATGACCTCTATGCCGCACTCTTCACTGCCATAGATGGTATTGCCCTCTATCATATTCCCGCTGGACATGTTCAGCAGCTCTATCCCTGCGCCACGGGTCATCGAGATGTTGTTACCTGAGATCATGTTGCTGGAGCCCTCCACCTCCATTCCGTCATGGACGTTCTCGAGAAGCGCATTGCTCTCTACTACATTACCATCACCGTACACTATGATTCCACAATCATCGTTTGCGCTGATTCTGTTCCACTTCACTGTGCTGTTGCTGCCCAGGATCTCGATGCCTGCAAAGCTGTTTCTGGTTATGCTGCTGTTAATGATGGTGTTGCCGGCACCTTTTATCACCACGCCAGATCCGTTGCACAAGCTCACGTTGCAGCCCTCGATCCTGCTGCCATTTGACTCGATGGTTATTCCGGAACCTCGGATGGTGATACCGCTCAGAACCACGCCATCTGCAAGTATGGTGATGCCTCCCGGAGGCTCAATTATCGCATTTTCTGGCCCTCTGATGGTCACCGTTTTGTTTACGATCAGGCTCTCGCGGTATGTTCCTGGCTGGAGGTAAATTGTGTCTCCATCTGATGCGGAACCGAGCGCATCTGCTAAAGATCCCGTGGGCCGAACATCGATATCTGCAGCACTGGCAGATATAGCGAGCAGTATGAGGACTATAAACCTCATGATCTCACCCGCTCAGGTCGGACTTCAGGCGGTCGTCCATTGTGGCGCGATCGAGATTCGCCTTTTTGAGCGATCTCAGCGTGAACTCATCGTACTCGATGTTCCGCAGGCTTGCACCGCTCAGATCCACGTTGGTCATCTCGACCATGTGCATCGTCACATCGTTCAGCACCGCACCTGCGAGGTTTGAGTTTGTGAGGAAGACCGTGTCCATCTTTGCCTTCTTTATCTGCACTCCACGCATATCGATGTCCCTCAGATCCAGGTTGAACAGCGATGTCTTGTACAGGTTCGCGCCGCTCAGGTTAACTCCAGTCGTCTTCACAGAATCAAGCACCACCTCTGAGACGTCCGCGCCTGCCAGGTTCGCCCCGCTGAGATCAGCATAGCGCATCCTGCAGCTGCTCAGGTCCGAGTCCCTCATATCTGCCTCAGTCAGGTCTGCATAATCCAGGCTGGCCCCCCTCAGATTTGCGCCAGCCATTCTTGCCCTCATCATGTATGATCGCGTGAAGTCTGAGCCGCTGAGATCTGTGCCTGTCAGATTCGCTCCGTAGAGCTCGGCCCTGGAGAACTGGCTCTCCTTGAACCTGCCATTGCTCAGGTCAGCCCAGCTAAGATGTGCGCCGACGAAGTTCGCATGGCTCAGCGACGCACCGGAGAAGACCGCGCCTGTCAGATCCGTGCGGAAGAACCTAGTGCTCGTCATCTCTGCATCCGTCAGAGAGACATCATCCATCATGGCCTCCGTGCAGTCTGCCATTGTCAGATTTGCATTGACAAGAGTTGCGCCGCTGAGCCGCGCGTTCCTGAGCTTCGCCCTGGAGAGATCCGAGCCGTTGAGGTTCGCACCGCTGAGATCCGCCATGCTCAGGTCAGCGCCTGCCAGCGACGCCCCCTCGAGGTTTGCGTTGACAAGCCATGCGGATCTCAGATAGGCTCCACTCAGGTTCGCGCCCCTGAGATCCGCGCCCGTCAGGTCTGACTGGTTGAGATGCGCACCGCTGAGATCCCGGCCGCGCATGTCGGATAAGCGGAGATCCGATCGATCGCAGATATCCAGTGCACATGCAGTACTCATTAAAATCGTAAAAATTATTATCATTTTATAACCTGGGCTCATAATACCTCCTGGGCGAGGAATGCATTTGGCCGCTTGGGGCAGAGTTGTGATACTCTCAAATCACGCATACCTCCACTTTGGATTCAGAGAATCGAGATACTTTATGTCGGGGAAGCTGTACGGCGCCTTGTAGTAGTTGCTGTCCGTAACAACGCCGTAGTAGCTGTCGACTGCAAGCCACCTGTCGCTGTTATCAGGATCTTCGACGATTATCCACAGATGTCCCTGGTTCTCAAACCCGCTCGGGTCGTACATATATTTTATGTTGTACCCGAACTCTGTATAAAGATTTGCCAGCTTCTGGGAGCCGTCGTAGCACATGCCCAGAGGGGTTACAGGAAACATCGTAAGCCTGCTCACAGATTTGATGAACTCCTGGTTTGTTGTTATGTTGTAAGATCTGTCCTTCTGGATCTCCGCGATGGGTATCACCTGCATGATCCCTGTGCTCTTGGGCGGCTCCATCCAGAGATCTGCCAGTCTCGGCGCGCCTCCGTTGGGAGTGAGGTAAACACTCTTGCCGCTCGGCAGCTTGACAGTTACATATGAACGCTCAGGGGTCGCGTCGTATCCATGGGAGACGAGAAAGAACGCGAGATCCTGTACTGTTATGCCGATATCCTCATAGCTGGAGATCAGCAGCCACAGATCATTGACATCATCTGCCGACGAATGGCCGATGCTCAGCACGATCAGCAAAACGATACACATCGCCCGGCTGCTGAGCGGCATATCGGCCATCCCATAATACCGTCGGCGGCATGTATATATCATCTTTCGTCAAGGCGTGAATTCCTCACTGGATGTAGGATCTCCCGCCTGCTCATGTGGCCGTGTACTTTTATCAATCAGTTCAGATTCATGCGATTCTGTGGATGGATCATGCATTGCGCACGGTGTTCCCACAGCGGTTCAGCTATTCGAGCACACAACCGCCCTTGACTGCTTGGTTGTGTTTCGGACACAATTACCTCAGCCATCGCAACCTTTAATATAGCACGGGTCGACCAGCTGGCGATGGAGTTCTGCCCTGCGTGTAAGAGCATGATGATCCCCAGGGAGGGGATGATGGTATGCAGAAAGTGCGGTATGAGGATACCGAAGAGCTCGAACAACCCGATCGTCTCGGTGACAAACAAGCTCGAGAGGTCTGTGCCCGTGCTTGAGCAGGAGTCTGCAGGCCTGCCGACAACAAAAGCGAAATGCCCTGAGTGCGGGAACGATACTGCCTACTGGTGGCTCAGACAGCTGAGAGCCGCTGACGAGTCTGAGGTCCGCTTCTTCAGATGCACAAAGTGCGGGAATACCTGGAGAGAGTATGACTGAATGATGGATCACATGGAAAACTATATTAAATACTAGATACTTTCTTTTCTGGAGGCGCTAGGATGCTGAAGGCAGTTATTGATGCAGAAACCCTGCGGGATGCGATCGAGGCAGTATCTTCCTTGGTCGATGAGGTCAAGTTTACGATATCTGAGAAAGGTCTCGAGCTCAAGGCGGTCGATCCGGCGAATGTCGCAATGGTCTCACTCAGGATCGATGCATCCGCATTCGAGTTCTATCAGGCAACCCCTGGGGAGATCGGGGTCGATCTCGTGCGTCTGAGCGATCTGCTGAGCATGGCTGACAGGGGAGAGCGTGTGAGGCTCGAGCTCCTGGAGGATGAGAGGAAGCTCAGGATAGGCGTCGGATCTCTGTCATACACACTGAGCCTGATAGATCCGAGCGCGATACGTAAGGAGCCCAGGATTCCCGAGCTCGATCTCCCAGCGCATGTGACGATCCCCGGTGCGGAGTTCAGAAGGGCTATCAAGGCTGCGGAGAAGGTGAGTGATCATGTGGTGCTTGGTGTTAAAGATGACGTCTTCTACATGGAGGCGAAGGGCGACATAGACGCGCTGAAGCTCACGATGCCGAGCTCCGAGCTTCTCGACATGAAGCCTGGGGAGGCAAGATCTCTGTTCTCGCTGGATTACCTCTCCGACATGAGCAAATCCATAGGAAAGGCACCTGAGGTGAAGCTTGAGATAGGCATCGATTATCCGCTGCGGATCAGCTTCAGGCTGAACGAGGTCTATGTCAGCTACCTCCTGGCGCCCAGAATAGAGCAGGAATGAGGACGTTCTGGTACCCATTCACACATGCAGCAGCACAGGATATCAGGCATATAGATGCGCCCCTTGAGGACGTGCTCAGGAGCAGGGCGTTTCAGCCTGTGAGGCGCAGGGCGCTCGAGCGTGTCCGCGGAGCGCTCCAGGGAGAGATACCGGAAGCGGACACATCAGACAGCGTGAAGCAGAACGTCGAGCTCCTGTCATATCCTCTCGCCAGGCTGATCGTCTCCTGCATCGATGACGATTATCTTCTGAGGCGCTATGTCCTGGCTGAGTCGAAGCTTGCCCACAGGAGGCTGAGGGTCTCCGATACAGAGGAGGTGCTGGAGATCGCCAGGGACCTGGGGATGAGCCCACTCTCTGAGGGGGAGAACTTCAGAGTACACTTTGTGGATTTTGTTGTATCCGCTGCGAGGTTCAGGAGCCAGAAGTGGAAGCTGATCAACAGAAACCTGGAACGCGGCTATCTCACAGTCACCCGCGAAGAGCTGCTCCGCCTGATGGAGGAGAGGATCAAGGACAGGATACAGGAGGGGCTTCCGCTCGATGCTGGAGGCATATGCGAGAGCCTCTCGGATCAAATTAAATCCATAAGAGATGAGCTCGAATCGTCGAAGCAGAGCGCGATGGTGGAGCTCGGCGAGTTCGACAGGGACGCACTGCCGCCGTGCATGAGATCGCTGCTGGAGCAGCTCGCTGCCGGCAGAAACCTGGCCCACACAGCGAGATTCGCGCTCACAAGCTTTCTTCTCAACATAAATCTGAGTGTCGAGGAGATAATCGGCATTTTCAACAACAGCCCAGACTTTGATGAGGAGATGACAAGATACCAGATCGAGCACATCGCTGGATCTACAGGGACTAGATACACCCCGCCGTCCTGCTCCACGATGCTCACATACGGAAACTGCCCCGGGGGCGATGAGCTCTGCAGGCGCATCAGGCACCCGATAAGCTACTACAGGCGCCGCCTGAGGGAATCGCCGAAGTCAACAGCTCCCTCCTGAGGATGTGCCGCCATCCCTGCGCCCCGGGGAGTTTTGGTCAGGATCTTGCGATCCGGCCGGGATTACGGGGTGCATCGATCTGTTTTCAAATTGCACAGAACATCAGTCTCGGTATAGATGCGGTTTTTAACCTAACGTCAAACTGCTCAGTTCAGAGAATTTCACGGAGATGTGCTCAGATTCACTCCAAGCCTTCTCATATCATCAAAGAACCCCGGATAGGATACCTCTACAGATTCGGCTGTATCGATCCTTGTATCGCCTGCAACGATTCCTGCAAGCGTCAGTGCCATCACAATCCTGTGGTCGTGGTATCCGTGAAGATCTGCTCCATGCAGTTCTCCCCCGACAATCTCCAGGCCATCAGGTCTCTCCTCTATCTTTGCGCCCATCTTCTTCAGCTCGACAGCCATCGCATGGATCCTGTCGGTCTCCTTGTGGCGCACGTGCTCCGCGTTTTTTATAACTGTATGCCCCTCGGCCACCGCTCCAAGAACAGCAAGCGTTGGCACAAGATCCGGGGTCAGGCTCGCATCTATCTCTGTGCCTTCCAGATCTGACGCTGATACGCTAACCTCTCCTCTCTCTGTATCCCAGGAGACGTCCGCTCCCATCTCTCTGAGAATCGCAACTATCGCAGAGTCGCCCTGCCTTGAGGGTAACAGGCCCTGCACTCTAGCAGAGCCTGCAAGCGCGGCTGCCGCGAGCGGATACGATGCAGATGAGAAATCCCCCGGCACCGTGTACTCCTGAAGCCTGTACCTCTGGTCTCCATGCATGTGGAAAACACTTCCATCAGCATGTATCTCAGCCCCGGCCTCTCTCAGTATGTCCAGAGTGATCTCAGCATACGGCCTGGACTTCAGCTCACCCTTTATCGAGATCGTCGTATCGCCGCTGGATAGCGGGCATGCTATCAGGAGTGCTGAGAGGAACTGCGAGCTCACGCTGCCATCCAGGGATGTTGATCCGCCCCTGAGCCGCCCTCTTATGACCAGAGGAGCGCGATCGTTTCCCCTTATGGAGAAAGCCTCAGCGCCCAGCTCGTTTAACGCCTTGAGAAGCGGGCCGTTGGGCCTGCTCCGTATCGAGCTGTCGCCTGTTAGGACCGCGCCATCGGTGAGCGCTGCAACCGCTGACATGAACCTGAGCGTCGTCCCTGAGTTCAGAACATCTATTATGTTCTCAGGGGTTCTGGGCCTGCCCGAGACTCCCTGGATCTCGAGAGAACCTCCCAGTAACTTCACCTCAGCCCCGAAGGCCTCGCATGCCGATATCGTGGCACGGGTGTCTGCGGATATGAGCGGCCTGTGGACGCGTCCTGAGTCAGAGAGGGCTGTGATGAGCACAGCCCTGTGCGTGTAGCTCTTCGATGGCGGTGCGCGTACAGTTCCTGAGATGGAGGAGCGTGAGACAGATACTATCATGTGAGATAGAACCACGGGATGGTATATTAAGAATGCGTGAGGCCCTGCCTTAAAAGATCTCGCTGGCATGCAGAGTCAGAAGATGCAGGTCGTGGGTTTGGATCGCCGAAGAGACTTCCGGAAATCAGATGACGCTGAACGACAGATAAATTAGGGATTGCTGCATGCTTCTGAGCTCAGCGATAAATGCATAACACACGCATGCAACCGGTATCAGAGAGATCTCACCCAGATCAGAGCTGAGATCAGCAGGAGGATCACCATCTCGAATCCGAAGGGATGTGCTTCAAAATTCCTCAGCTGTATGGGTTCGTCGACCACTGTGCTCTCTGTGATCCTGCTCATGTTCGGGATCTCTGGGGATCTCTTCTCTAGCTTTAGGGGCGAGACCTCGCAGCGGAACATATTGTTCTCTGAGTCGAAGTAGACCAGATCGACCGGTGGAAGCATGCAGGAGCCGTTCGGGCAGCGGACCAACCAGGAAATGGTTCTGGATGCGCCAGCTGCAAGAGCGAAGCTGAGGTCGTTACTCCCGTTCAAAATCTCGATCCCTTCCGGAAATATGCTGTATGCACGTATGCCTGCATAACGGTTGCCGATGTTTTTGACATCCATGCAGACCTGCAATACATCCGTATCCCCTGGTGCATCCCCCACATAACGTTTCGCCTCGATCAGCGGCCCGAACACATCGACTATCGGGCTCTCAGAGGTCACGGTGTAGGTGCTGCCTGCTATAGAGTAGGTGCATCTTGCAGGTGGCAGAACCAGACCCTCACCAGGGCGCCTGGCCTTCACAGCGTAGCTTACAATCCTCATCTCACGTGGAGCGAGCTCAAAACTCTCTTCAGTCACACTCTCAGACTGGAACTCATCTACAGCAGCATCCCTGAAGCTCAGATTCAGACGAACATCTCCCGTGTTTCTGACCGTATCGATAACGTAGTATGTCCTGCCGAAGGTCTGTGTATCATGCACATGCTTGTGCAGCTCCACCGGCCCGAGCACTGTTAGCGGCAGGGCAGATTCAGATCTGTAAAGGTTGCCGTCTGCATCCAGATATTCTGCCGTCGCCACAAGCTCGATACTCCTTGTCTCGGGAAGGCTTGGGGCCATGAGGCTGAACCTCTCCATCCACACCTCCCCCGATCTAAGAAGGGATGCGCGCATATCTTTGCTGGGATCTTTCTGCGGTTCGGTCGGTGTATCTGAGCGAAAATCGCTGAGACCAAGATGCAGGTGTATGTTCTCCGCATCACCATCCCCTCTGTTCTCCACAAACACATCCACCCTGATCTGATCGCCAATGTGGTAAACATTCCTCTCAGAAGCCATGCTGATTACAATCTCAGGTCGCGATCTCATACTGATCTCAATAATTGCCCGGGATTCATTTGAGAGGTAGCTCTCCCTGTAGACCTCCTCTAGCTTGATCCCAAGCCTCTCCCTGTTGCGCTCATCCTTCAGGACGAAAAACTCCCCCTCACTCATGACAGTTGAGGATATGCTGCCATTGCGGTAAATGCTGAGAAGAACAGCTGGATTGCCGGGCGTGACAGAGATATCTGAGAGTTCTATCGAGTAACCATCAGCTTCAATTCTCTCCCCCGGCTGGAGTTCTGCCTGGATGCTCTCACCCCAGCTCGCTGATGCAGGAATTAATAGAAGGGCAAAGATGAAGAGCGCAGCAAGGGATCTAGCTCCTGAAGAGGAGATAAACCGCAAGGGCGATGATGAAGGCATAGATGTACAAATCATTTGAAGTGCGATTCTGCCACTCTTCAACCCTATCAACGGCCTGCCTGGTTGTTTTGAGGGTGCTGAGCTCAACGGTCTTTGGAGAAGTAATCGAAGAGCGGGTCTCAGAGCTGTTAGTGGATAAATTGTTGGCAGCTTCTTTTTTCGGGGAGCTCTGAGAGGGCTGGGAAGGCGCCTGAGAAGCATCAGATATCTGAGCTCTGCTGCTTGCACCCTTCTTGAATGCGACCCCCTTCGGAGCATATAGCACAACAGCGTCATCCCTGATCAGATCCACTCTCCTGCTCTTCCGGTACTCGATCTCAGTCTCAGGATCCCTCCAGTGCACTGATATGTTGTGCATCCCTCTCTCGAGCTTGATCTTGCCGGCCTCGGTCATCGAGCTCTTCTTGGCGTTTGTGCACCGCTCGAACTTATCGTCAATGTAGAGGCAAACATCTAGATCCCTCTCATTATCGTTCTTGACCAGGACAGTCAGGTAGAACTTCTCTGGTGCGTCATTCTTCTCTGTGTAAAGCGTCACTGGTGTGGCATTCTTCACAACCATCACGACAGAGGTCTCATAGCTCTTGCGCGTATCCTCATCCCACCAGGTTATCGTGAAACTGTGCTCACCTTCTAGATTATAGATGCCGAATTCAGCCTCACTCTCAGATGAGACCTCCCGGGAATCGACAAACTCGCCATCTATGAACAGTGCTACCCGAAGACGATCGTCGTCTCTGTTGAATACATATACGTGTGCTGCGCTACTTTCTTCTCCACCAGTGTGGTTCCAATGATCTGATGCATTAACTGCGCCGCTCAGAAGAGCGATGCATGCAATAAAGGCGTGCCATAGCATTTTATTACTCATTTACTATATCTTATGTCATTCAGCATGCATAAAAATTTATTTGTTCTATTAAGTGACACTGTTAATATTAATAATAGATTTTAATTCATATTACAAAAAGATTATATACCGCAGCTGTTGATATACATACGTGAGATCGTGAACGACTGGATCCTCGGCTTGCTGGTCGCAGAGGGCATACCTCTTTTGGCGCTCATATACTACCTGGAGCACAGGAGAAGGATGTATCTGCTCGAGAAGGGGTGTCTGATCATGGAATCCCCAGAGAAACGGACAGAGCGCAGGTTGTGCAACGGTCTGTTTCTCATGCTCGTCGGGGCTTTTGTTCTATCGATGCCTGCCCTTGCAAACATTTTCAGAATTGAAATGAGACCAACTATTGAGCAGGTCCTTACAGGGTTTTTGATCGTCTCTGCTGGACTCTCGCTGATCCTGGGCACGATTCTCCTCCAGAAGGCACGAACGCCTCTCAGGCAACATGAGAGTTACGAGCCACAGGATCATACCGTTCCGGATGCAGGCAGAGGGGCAGTTTGGAAGTGATATGAGCGCAGCATTGAGGATCATTGAGTTCAGATACATGCGATGTAGTGGGTGGCATTATGCCGGTGCACTCTGACTCCTGATGCACTCTGACCCCTGACAGTCTGTTACCGATCGGAGCTCACAAGGATATTCGAGCATGAGTTCGTGCAGAGGCTGTGGGAACCATGCGGCCCAGAGATCCTGTTGCTTATCGGCTCCCATTTTTCGACCGGTCCTGTGAAGACAACCCTGCCGTTGTGCAGCTCGCAGACACGATCCGACATGAATCTCATCACAGCAGGATGGTGCGAGATGTAGAGGTAGCCTATGCCCCTTTTACGCTGTATATCCTTCAGCAGATTCAGGATCTGTGCCTGGATCGAGACGTCCAGCGATGCTGTGGGCTCATCCAGTATCATTATCCTCGGATTCAGCAGAAGAGCTCTGGCGAGCGCGATCCTCTGGTTCTGCCCGCCAGAGAGCTGCCTCGGAAAGCGACAGAGCACCTCCTCAGACAGACCCACCCCCTCCAGAACCTCTCTTATGATCGCCGCCTGCTCTTCCCCGGGTATCTTCAGCAGATCCAGTACCTCCCTGAGCGATCTCTCGATGGTCTTCAGGGGGTTCAGCGATGACTCCGGGTCCTGGAACACCATCTGCACAGCTCTTCGGAATTCTGTGAACTCATGACCCATGATATCGCGCAGGTCTCTCCCCTTGAAGATCACTGCACCGGACGATGGGTGCTCCAGCCCTGCGAGTATTCTCGCCAGAGTCGTCTTTCCAGATCCGGATGGGCCGAAGAGCCCGATAGTCTGCCCTTCCCCTACCTCAACTGTGACATCGCGGAGCACGCATCGCTCTCTGCGGAATAGCAGCCCCTCATGGTATATCTTGCTCACGTTCTGGGCCCTCAGATACATCTCCAGCACCTCACGGATCTTCCGCATGATGTGGTGAGAGAAGGTCTATCACGTGAGCATATGCTCATCCTCTGCTGGCACCTTGGATGGAACCTGCACCCCTTGGGGGGATCGATCATCGATGGGGTGTTTCCAGGTATGGGCCTGAACCCGCGCTCCGGCATGCTATCGCAAAGCGCTTTTGTGTATGGATGCCATGGGTTATGCAGCACATCCTCTGTTCTTCCCATCTCCACGATCTCACCGCAGTACATCACAGCGATTCTATCTGAGCTCGAAAGGGCAACATCGAGATCGTGAGTTATAATGATAAGAGACGCACCGCTTTCGTCCCTCACAGATCCGATCAGCTCAAGCGCAGCATTCACCATGCTCTGATCCAGACCCTTGGTTGGCTCATCTGCTATCAGTACTCTGGGCCTGAGGATCGAAGAGCATGCGATCATAGCCCGCTGGTTCATCCCGCCGGAGAGCTGGAATGGATACATCCCGCCGGCTCCGTTCAGCCCAAGGGCCCGGAGAAGCCTCTCAGCATCATTCATTGCCCGACGTTTTGGGATATTGAGATGAACACGTAGCGGCTCAGATACCTGATACAATATCCGATGGACAGGGTTGAGCGCTGCGGATGGGTTCTGGAATATGATCGAGATCTCTCTGCCCCGTATGCGGGAGATCTCCCGCTCACTGAGCTTCAGCAGATCCATCCCCCTGTAGATCACGCTGCCTGTGACCCTAGCATTCTCTGGAAGAAGTCTCAGGATGGCATTTGCAACCACAGATTTCCCGCATCCGGTCTCGCCCACGATCGCTACTGTCTCATGCTCTTCGAGCATAATGGAGATACCGGACGCTGCCTTAACAGATCCAGCAGGTGTATCGAACTTTACTGACAGTTCACGCACCTGGAGAAGCGACATGCACGCCCCTCCTCTCCTCAAGCATGAGACTCATGGTCACAAGTGAGAGAACCGAGAGCGTTATGCATATCCCAGGGGGCATGTACCACCACCAGCATCCATTTAAGAAACCACCCCTGGAGAACGCGAAGTTTATTATCATCCCCCAGCTCTTCGAGTTCGGATCCCCAAGCCCCAGAAATGACAATGAGGCCTCGGCGATCATCGCTGAGGCGACTGTCAGCATGAACTTGGGCATGATCACGTGAATTGTATTTGGGAGAACATCTGTAAGAATTATGTGCATATCAGAGAAACCCGTGACCTTCGCAGCCTCCACAAATGCCATCTCCCTCACCTGGAGAACCCTGGCGCGCACGATCCTGGCGAGCGAGGTCCACCAGAGCAGGCCCATTATCAGGGTTATGGTTATAGAACTCGGCTTCAGGAATGCGGCAACCACAATCACCAGAGGTATCTGGGGTATCATTAGAAATATGTCCGTGATACCCATGAGAATATCATCCACCCATCCCCTGAAGTAGCCGGCAGATGCGCCAACGATGGTGCCTATCAGGGTGGCGATGATCGCAGATCCAAGACCGACGCCGAGAGAAACCCTAGAGCCGAATATGATCTCGGACAGGATGTCATTGCCCATGTCGTTCGTTCCAAGAGGATGATCCCAGCTCGGACCCAGGTAAGGCTCATACCGCTTCCAGGGATCGTGTGGGGCGAGGTGGGGGGCGAAGAACGCCATCATCAGAAATGCAAGAAATACCAGAGCTCCTGGATTCGATAGCAATGATAATTTCGTGCGTGATGCCTGCACTTCGCATCTCATCGGCTCCTCACCCTTGGATCGAGAATGCCGTAGAGCACATCCGCGATCATGTTCGCTGTTATCACCATTATGGTTATTATGAGAAAGGAGCCCTGCAGCACCGGATAATCCCGGTAGAGAAGCGCGCTGTAGATGAGGTTGCCCATCCCGCGCATCGAGAATACCATCTCTATGAACAGCGCCCCGCTGAATATGAAGCCGAAGTCCAGTGCGATCAGCGTTATTATCGGCAGAGCTGCATTTCTGAATACGTGCCTGAACAGGATCTGGGTGTCATACAGCCCCTTGGCTCTCGCATACAGTGCATACAGCATTTGGCGCTCCTGTATCACGCTGCCCCTCATGATCATGTGGTTTCTGGAGGCTGAGAAGAGGCTCATCAGGATCACAGGGAGAATGATATGATGAATTATGTTCCAGGCAGAACCTGTGCTGTAAAACCCCTTCATAGGGACCCAGCCGAGATGAAAACCAAATATGTATAGAGACATCAGCGCCAGAAAATACGGAGGAGTGGAGTAGATGATTAGAAAGACAAGAGTCTGCAATCTCGAGCTGGGTCCCTCCCTCCAGCCGGCAAGCGCTCCAAGCAACGTTCCAAGAAGAGCTCCGATGATCACAGGAGGAGCTGCGAGAAGCAGCGTCCATTTCATTCTCTCCACAACGAGCGGCAGAACTGCAGAGTGGAAGTGGTAGGAATAGCCTAAATCTAGGTGCATCAGGTTCTTCCAGTACATCAGATACTGCTCTCTCAGGGGCAGATCCAGACCCATCTCCCTCCTGATCTCCTGTACAAGATCACCGCTGAGAATCACATCCTCGCCCAGGAGATTTGTCAAGGTATCGCCGGGCATCGCCCTCGGTATGGCGAAGTTCAGCGAGAGTATAATAAAGAGCGAGATCGCATACCTGGCGAGCTTCATCTCAGCTCTCCGCCTCTCTGAGAGTGTACAGCAATGCGTCGGTGCTTTGGAAGCGGACTTTCATCTCCTCATCAAGCCTGCCTGTGCTGCGCAGGTACTCCACAATCTCATCAGGAGATCTCTCCGAGTACCTGTACTGCTTCAGCACGTATTTGATCGGAAGCCTGTAATCCCTGGGGAACAGTTCGATATCGAAGTCGTGGCCCATCTCCCTCAGAATGCTCTGCAGGCATCTGTAATCGAGATGCGGCTTGGGTCCATACGCGAAATCGTTTAGTGGATCTGGAGGATCAGCACGGAACACTATGAATACCCCTGAATGCGATATAGCGATCATCCTGCTGAGGAATGCCAATATGTCCTCATGGAAGAGGCTGTATGCTGCAAGCGTGTAATCGATCCTCTCCGTGATCTCCGCATCCGGCCACGTATCGCATATGGTTATGATGTTATTGATACCATTGGCCTTTCTCGTCAGAACCTGCAGCTGGTGCTCAGATGGATCCAGAGCGATGACCTTCCCTGCAGTTCTGGAAAGGGGAATGGCGAAGGCGCCTGTACCTGCCCCTATATCGAGAACGGTGGAGCCGGGATGGATGAGGAAGGAGATCCTCTCGAGGACCTTTCCAGGGTAGTCCATCAGCCCCAGAATCTCATCGTAGACATCGTACTCCCTCCAAAACTGGTCGTTCGAAATGTTCCGCTCTTTCAGATGGCGAATGTAGCTTGTTTTCTGAATGAACTCCCTCCATCGATCCACCCACACGCTCATGCCATCCTCTCTACGTTCAGGAAGTTGTCGAGGTTGTAGATGCCGTACAGCGGGTCTGAGCTCCAGCCGGTCCATTTCTTGTTGTAGGGTGTGAACACCTTGTTCCAGTAGAGCGCTATTCCGGGCAGATTTTCGGCGTAGTAATCCTGAACGCTGTGCGCCAGATCCTTCAGCTCCTCCTCGCTACTGGCAGCGAGTATGTCATCGCAGAGCTTCTGGAACCCGGGATCGCTCAGGACGTGAAGCACCCCCTCTCCTGTCCGGCGCGAGTCGAAGTATCCGGTCCCCCAGTTCGCATGCATCATCATGCCCCAGGGAGTTGTCCTCGTGATGGTGAGATCGTACTGGTACTCGTCCTTGAGCTTTATCCATGTTGCATCGTCCACGACCTTGAGCTCCACATCGATGCCGACAGCTGAGAGGTAATCCTTCATGAGCTCTGCAACCCTCTGGAACTTCGAGCGTGCGAGAAGCAGAAGCTTCATATCACTGCCGCTTGAATCCTCCAAGATCCCATTGCCGTTTCCGTCCCTGTAGCCCGCTCTGTCCAAGATCTCCTTTGCTTTTTCAGGATTGTACTCGAGGGCTGGCGTCTCCTTGAAGTAAGCCATGCTCGGCGGCACAAACCCGCGGTTCGGAACAGAGCCATATCCGAGGGCATCGATCTTGAGGATCTCCGTGTAGTTTATGGCGTATGAGACTGCTTCCCTGAACTGGAGATCTGACATCGGCTCCTTGTTCAGATTGAATCCCAGTAAGACCAGGCCGACATTGTCCTTCTCGACGAAATCGAAGTTTCCTGTATCCTTCAGCTTTTGGATGGCTGTATATGGATAGGTGCCAGCGTACTTGTAGTAGGCATCAACATCTCCCTTCTCGAGTGCCATTGACAGAACATCAGCGTTCTCATACATGTGCAGCTCTATCGAGTCGATCTTCGGCTCCCTTCCCTTCCAGTAAGGGTTTTTCTTGAAGTATATCACACCAGCCCCGAGGTCTGTCCTATCGATGAAAAAAGGACCGCAACCGACGATAGCGCCCTCATCAGTGTGTTCAGTCGGCTTATCTATCGTCTCCCAGACATGCTTCGGCAGTATGTTGTATGTGGTGAACTCGAGGTTCAGGCGGGAGTAAGGCTTGTTGAGCCGGAAGACAACGGCGTTGCCATCAACTGATATCTCATCGACCGTATTTTTGATCCAGCCGGCCGGTGGGTACTTCTCGGCGATGTACTCAAATGTGAACTTCACGTCCTCTGGGGTGAGCTTCTTGCCATCGCTCCAGTAGAGGTTATCGTCTATCTCGAACCTCCAGGTCCTTCCATCATCTGAGACGGAGTAGCTCTTCGCAGTCTGACCGCTGAGAGTGCCATCAGGATTCATCTTCATCAGGGGAGGATTGGAGAGATGTGCGAAGACTCCCATGTTGGAATCGCCCAGGATGCTGGCAGATTTGACCACATCCTGTGTGCCTATTCTTAGCACAGTCTCATCTGCGGAGCAGCATTGCAGCAGAGACATGGTCATTAAAATTACGACCAATAATGCGAGCTTTTTATGTATAGTCTTCATCAAAGCTTTACCTCCTTTGCTACAAAGTTTGATATTTTACATAAATATGTTCCGGTAACGGAATAGGTCGTGCACTGGAACCACCGAATAGAATTTCAGGAATCGGTATTCACTGGCACAGAAGATAACAGATCCCGTGATGCCACGTACAGCTGAGTTCAACGGATCTTAGCACATCCCCATACAGGTACAAAACCTCATCAGGCTGACGTCTTTGTCGGTTGAATGAGCACCATTCGGCGCAAAAATCGCATATCTGGATCAGAGAACAACTTCATGCGTCGCTGTGGCTGAGCTGCGCAAAATGCAAGTGCCCCAGGGCTCTTCGCCAGAGTTTATATACCCACTTGCATCTGAGCACCTGGCGAAAACCCACCTCAACTTAGACCTGTCTTGCAAAAGATTTATGTAAAATAGACACCTCCTACAGGCTGTTGCAAAGCGAATCCCGAGGAAAAGGGAACTGAAAGTACAGCGCTGCGATGATCTGGTCGCTGTCGAGATATTGTTGCAAAGCGAATCCCGAGGAAAAGGGAACTGAAAGGCATCTGCGGCGTGTACTGGACGTTTGAGTACGGACAGTTGCAAAGCGAATCCCGAGGAAAAGGAAACTGAAAGATCGAGCCATGGTCTACTACAGATGATCCATGTCGCGGTTGCAAAGCGAATCCCGAGGAAAAGGGAACTGAAAGATTTTTAAATTGCTTGGCCACCCA